>RBKG01000160.1 GCA_003640335.1 Porphyromonas sp. | reverse complement strand
TGAAAATAATGTGTTGAAAATAAAATGTTTAGTCAAAATGCTAAAAGTTATTGTTTGTTATAATACTATATACTACCTTTGCTCTATATAAAGACTATCGCATAACATGTCACTAGCTTTGTCGCTTTCGGTATTAGGGTGATTGCGTAGCTCTAACAATGGAGCATAAATCCTCCCTGATTATCTAAATCAAAGCCTTGCTATAAACATCTTCTGCAAAGTCCAGAGCGAAGGAGCTTATTCGGTTTCTTTTTGTTTCTAGGGTTTTAGGTAGTCTGAATGTGAAGAGTAATTTATAAATAGCAACATATAATTCATTTGTTATGAAGAAGCATAATTTTTCCGCTGGACCATCGATACTAGATGAGAGCGTTATCCGTGATGCCGCTTCGGCAGTTCTGAACTATAACGGAACAGGTCTATCTATTCTTGAAGTAAGCCACCGCAGCAAAGAATTCTCAGCAACGATGAGAGAAGCTCGCGAACTCATGAAAGAACTCCTTGATATCCCAGAAGGTTATGAAGTTCTTTTCCTTGGTGGTGGTGCAAGCCTTCAGTTTGCACAAGTGCCAATGAACTTGCTTAAGACAAAGGCTGCATATATCGATTCAGGTACGTGGGCTAATAAGGCTATTAAAGAAGCTAAGCTCTTTGGTCAAGTAGATGTGCTTGGTTCAAGTAAAGAAGACTTGTACTCTTGGTATCCAAAGCCTTGGGATAAGGTGACAGCTGATTATGACTATCTTCATATCACAACAAATAATACTGTTTATGGTACTGAGATTAGAGAAGACATTGATGTGCCATGTCGCCTAGTAGGGGATATGAGTAGCGATATCTTCACTCGCTCGGTAGATGTAAGCAAGTATGACCTAATCTATGGTGGTGCTCAGAAGAATATCGCACCTGCAGGGGTTACTTTTGTCATTGTTAAGACGTCTGCTCTAGACCAAGTAGACCGTGTAATCCCAACAATGCTCAAGTATAGCTCTCACCTAGAAGAGTCTATGTACAATACTCCTCCAGTATTCCCTGTATATGTAGCTTTGCAGACAATGAAGTGGTACAAGGAACTTGGTGGTGTGAAGGTGCTTGAGCGTATGAACCTCGAAAAGGCTCAAATGCTCTATGATGAAATAGACAGAAATAAGCTCTTCCGTGGAACTGTTCGTCCTGAAGACCGTTCAATCATGAATGTTTGCTTCGTTATGAATGACGAATATAAGGAGCTTGAAAAGGAATACCTAGAATATGCAACTGCTCAAGGTATGTCAAGCATTAAGGGACACCGCTCTATCGGTGGATTCCGTGCTTCTCTCTACAATGCACTACCTAAAACTAGTGTAGAAGCACTAATCCAAACAATGAGAGACTTCGAGCGTAAGCACTAACAGATTACGATGACTTTAAACTAAGGAGAAGCCCCTTCACTCTTTGGGGTGAGGGGCTTCTTGCTATCAGGATATATAACTAAACTATTTTGCAGATTATGACTAAAGTACTATTGGCTACGGAAAAGCCTTTTGCAGCATCAGCGGTATCCGGTATCAGAGCTATTCTAGATGGTGCTGGCTTTGAAACTATTCTTCTAGAGAAGTATAGCAGTAAGAGTGAACTATTGCAAGCTGTTGCAGATGTTCAGGCTATAATCGTTCGCAGTGACATTATAGACGCTGAAGTTTTAGATGCAGCTAAGGAGCTTAAGATCGTAGTACGTGCAGGTGCTGGCTATGATAATATAGATTTGGATGCAGCTACAAAGCACGGTGTATGTGTCATGAATACACCCGGTCAGAATGCCAATGCTGTCGCAGAGCTTGTTGTGGGCATGCTTCTCTTCGGTATCCGTAATCACTTTAATGGTACCTCAGGAACCGAACTTATGGGCAAGAAAATTGGATTACTTGCTTTCGGTGCAACAGGTCGTAATGTGGCTCGTATCGCTAAGGGGCTAGCTATGGAAGTGTATGCTTATGACCCATTCTCAAGCAAGGAGCAAATGGAGGCCGAAGGTGTTCACTTTATCGCTACACAAGCAGAGCTTTTCGCTACATGCGATATCGTCTCTATGCATATCCCTGCTACACCTGAGACTAAGGGTAGTATAGGAAAGGCTCTTGTCGGTTCAATGCCTAAGAAAGCTATACTCGTTAATACAGCTCGTAAGGAGATTATCAATGAAGCAGAGCTTCTAGAAGTCTTAAAAGAACGTGAAGACTTGCGCTACTTTACGGATATTCAGCCTGCTTGTCATGCAGAGATGGTAGAGGCTTTGGGTGAACGCTATTTCGCTACTCCTAAGAAAATGGGTGCTCAGACATCAGAAGCTAACACAAACGCTGGCTTAGCTGCTGCTCGTCAGATTGTAGGCTTCATTAAGGAAGGTAACGAACGTTTCCGCCTTAACAAGTAAGGAATAACACAAGACTAATCTATTCATTCGATATTATCATGGCTACTATCAAACCTTTTAAGGGGATACGTCCTCCGCAAAATTTAGTTGAGAGAGTCGCTTCCCGTCCTTACGATGTGCTTAACAGTGCCGAAGCTCGTGCTGAAGCTGAAGGTAATGAGATGTCACTCTATCGTATCATCAGACCAGAGATTGATTTCCCTGTAGGAACAGACGAACACGAACCTCAAGTCTACGATAAGGCAGCGGAAAACTTTGCGCTCTTTCGTCGGAATGGCTGGTTAGTGCAAGATGAAGAAGAGTCTTACTACGTCTATGCCCAAACGATGAATGGCAAGACTCAGTATGGTCTTGTGGTAGGTGCTTATGTTGATGATTATCTCAATGGTGTGATTAAGAAGCATGAGCTAACGCGTCGGGATAAGGAAGAGGACCGTATGAAGCATGTCCGAGTGAATAATGCTAACATTGAGCCGGTATTCTTTGCTTACCCAAGTAATGCGGAAGTGAATGCTATTGTAGCTAAGTACACAGCGACTAATCCTGTCTACGATTTCGTAGCAGAGCATGATGGTTTCGGACATCAGTTCTGGGTTATCAGTGATAAAGCTGATATAGCTCGCATCACTGAATTGTTCGCTCAGATGCCTGCTCTTTATATCGCTGATGGACACCATCGTTCGGCAGCGGCAGCTCTTGTGGGTGCAGAGAAGGCAAAGCAAAATCCTAATCATAGAGGCGATGAAGAGTACAACTACTTTATGGCTGTATGCTTCCCTGATGACCAATTGACTATCATCGACTATAACCGTGTGGTTAAAGACCTTAATGGATTGACTGATGAAGAGTTCCTAGCCAAGCTTAATGTTCATTTTGAGGTAGAGAAGAAGGGTACAGAGATTTATAAACCTCAGGCACTTCACAATTTCTCTATGTACTTGAGTGGTAACTGGTATTCGCTCACAGCTAAGCCGGGTACTTATGATGACCATGACCCTATCGGAGTCCTTGACGTTACTATTTCGTCTAATCTAATCCTAGATGAAATCCTAGACCTACGAGATTTACGTAGTAATAAGCGCATAGACTTTGTAGGCGGAATACGTGGTTTAGGAGAGCTTGCTCGCAGGGTTGATAGCGGTGAGATGCGTGTAGCATTAGCTCTTTATCCAGTTTCAATGCAACAGATTATTGATATTGCCGATTCGGGAAATATCATGCCTCCTAAGACAACATGGTTTGAACCTAAACTTCGTTCTGGCTTAGTTATTCATGAGCTAGTTTAGGATAAATTGTTCAAAAATCCGATGAAAGCTCCTCTCCAAGCGAACAAGGAGAGGGGCTTTCTTTTTATGATTAGGAGTTGAATGATTAGACTTAGATAATATAATACCAACAGTGAAGGTACTATTACTCTGCACATCTATTGAGGGAGGGGGAGCTGCTCATGCTTCTCTAGCTTTGTTGTATGCACTGAGGCAAGAGGGTATTGAGGCTAGAATGCTAACCTTATTCCCGTCCAAGAATATCCGAGCTCCTTATATTGATAGTGTGTGCAAGGGTTTGTTGGGTCGGGCAAAAGCTAATGCCTATAAGCTATTAGAGCGTATGGATATTGTGCGAGCTAATGGTTTTAAGAAAGACTTTTTGTGGCGATTTAGTTCGGCTACTGTTGCCGCTCCAGCATGGACGCATCCATGGATAGAGTGGGCTGATATTATCCATTTGCATTGGGTCAATCATGGTTTGTTGTCATTATCAGCAATTACTCATTTGACTCAAGGAAACAAGCCTATTGTGTGGACTTTGCACGATTTGTGGGCTGTTACGGGAGGTTGTCATCTGCCTTTTCTTTTCAAAGAAACGGGTATTTCTGTGTGTCCAGAGTATTCATTAGGTTGTAATTCTTGTCATCTTTTACAAGGCAGTAGCCGTAAGAAAGCCTGCTATAGCCGAATATTATTTGAGCGTAAGCAAGCATTTAATCAAGGGAATATCACCTATATTACGGTTAGTCGTCGTGAGCAGGAGCTCTTGATAAAGAGTAAGCTCTTAGCTAATTCAGCGGTATGTGTGCAAACTATTCCTCCTCCAACCTTACCAGCAGAGCAAGATAATCATCAAAATTCAACGAGTCAGCCTCTGTGGTATTGTCCTGATGTTAGCTACTTATTATTGGTTGCCTCTCGTATTGATGATGAAGTGAAAGGACCTAAGCTCCTGCTTCAAAGTATGCAGTATCTGAAGCAACTATTGGAAGAAGTGCATACAGAGGATAGGGTAGAGTTAATTTTAGTTGGGGATTTAGTAGATAAATCCTTATTGAATGATATTGCGATACCCACACATTATCTAGGACGCAAAAACGGAATAGAGCTACAAGACCTATATAGGCTAGCAAGTGTCACGCTCTCGACTTCTATCTTTGAAACCTTCGGGCTTACTCTCGTTGAGAGCCTTAATCAAGGCACACCCGTATTAGCGTTCAAGTCTTATGGTCCGGAGGATATTATTCAGAATGGAGTGAATGGATATTTGGTATCGGATTACAATCCTAAGGAAATGGCGCAGGCAGTGCTAAGGCTTCTTGATGATGTTAGGGACGGACTTATTGATGAGAACACTTGTAAGCGTTCGGCAGAACCTTTTAGTTTAGATATAATAGCCAAACGTCATATTGACTT
>RBKG01000313.1 GCA_003640335.1 Porphyromonas sp. | reverse complement strand
TGTAGAGCAGGGAACAGCCTTTAGTGGAGGTGAACTGCTTGATATGGGAAGAACAGCTAAAGAGGAACGTACTAAGAAGATTATTGAAGACATGAATGCCTTTGCTGAAAAGCTCTCTGAAACAGAGTTTAACGATGCTATTGTGTATTCAGGTAACTTCCAAAATCTTGAGCAACTAGAGCGTGATACTAAGGCTACAGACTTCCTAGACTTCTTGTCTCAATATGTTCCTGCTATAGTCTGTCAGATGTTTGGTGTTCCTGCAAGACTATTTGACCTTAATAAAACTGTGTCAAACATTGGTACATATAGTATCATTGATAATGCAATGAAGAATACTATTATTCCAATGCGTGACCATTTCCTAGGTCAGATTGTTCTGCTATTGCAGAATGCTACAGGTTTATCAGAACACATTAAGTTTGATAGTTATGAGTTCACAAATAACTATAACTACAACAACGATATTTATATCCTTGATGTGTATGAAAGACTTAAGAACATTGATGAGAATATGGCAGAAGCCTACTTGAAGAAAAATTTAATTGTATAGGAGATATAATGAGCACAAAGATTCTTACCATTGATGAGCTTGCTAAACTACAGGGAAGCCATCAAGAAGCAGTCCAATCAGATGCACCTGTTGCTATTCAGACACAAACACACTCTGTGCTAAATGGGGATAGCACAAAGGTAGGAAGTATTTCCCCTAAAGATTATGTATTGACATTATGGTTGCCAATTATTGGTAAAGCTCCTGAAGGTGCTGAAATTGTACAAGATGGTAAAGCCTATGTACAGCAAATTACAGCAAAAGAGAAGTATATCACTCCTCGAATTGCTCGTAAAGTGCGTAACTATGCCTCTGTGATTTCCATTGCCTTTACTGAGTTTAAAGAAGATGGTACTACAGAAGTATACACACCAGAGGATTTATTCAAGCTCTATGAGTTGTTTGATGATGATGTCATTGATGCTTGTGAGAAAATGGTTGTAGAGGTTCTAGGAGTTCCTTCACACTTGGCTGAGTATATCACTGATATGTCTCTTATCAGCGCTTGTGG
>RBKG01000111.1 GCA_003640335.1 Porphyromonas sp. | reverse complement strand
TCTTATTATATATCTTTGTAGTAAATAATAGAACCTTATGACGGCAGAAGAAATAAGACAAATCGATGCACTCATCAGACGAGAAGTTGTTCCTGCTACCGGCTGTACTGAGCCCGTATGTGTAGCTTTGGCTGTAGCCTATGCTTCTAGTCTAATATCTAATCAAATTCAAAGTATAGAGGTGCAGTTAAGTCCCAATATGCTCAAGAATGCAATGGGTGTAGGTATTCCGGGAACTGGTATGATTGGTGTACCTATTGCGATAGCGCTGGGTGCCGAGATTAAGGAACCTAAGCGAGGTTTGGAAATACTAGATAATTTATCCGAAGAAACACTCCAAGCAGCAAAGTCACTTGTCGATAAAGGTATTATAACGGTAGCGTGTACGACAGAGAGCAATATTGATAAGCTTTATGTCCGCGTTTGTATTACAGATATCGAAGGGCATCAATCTATTTCAGTAATTGATAAGACGCACCAAGGGATTAGTTTACTGACGCTTGATGGTATTTCTTATTTGGAAACATATAAGAATGAAACCGTTTGTTCTGCTCAGATAGAAAGCAAGGGGGGAACTGTAGAGCAAGATATTCAGTTGACCTTTGATTTGGTATATGATTATGCTACGACAGCGCCGCTTGAATTACTGACTTTCATCTATGAGGCTGCTCAGCAAAATAAGACTGTTAGTGAGTACTCTCTTAGTCGCAAGTATGGTCATGGGGTAGGTAAGCTTCTGCAGAGCCCTCAAGGGCAATACTTTATCGGGAATAGCCCTATGGCTAAGATGCTTATGTACACTAGTGGAGCATGTGATGCGCGTATGGATGGTGCGCCACTTATGGTTATGAGTAACTCCGGCAGTGGTAACCAAGGGATTACGGCTACACTGCCTATTCTGAGCTTTGCCGAAGCAGAGGGCAAAGGGCTAGAAGAAACAACGAGAGCTCTCATGATGAGTAGTTTGATGGTTGTCTATGTCAAGCAACTACTTGGTCGATTAAGTTGTTTGTGTGGAATGGTTGTTTCTGGGATAGGAACTTCTGCTGCCTTGGTGTACCTATTAGGAGGTAATAAAAATCAGTCTAGCTATGCCATTCAGAATATGGTGGGTAATGTAACTGGAATGATTTGTGATGGAGCTAAACCTAGTTGTAGTTTGAAGGCTTCTACAGGTGTTAGTTCGGCTATGATTTCTGCCTTATTGGCCATGGAAGACGAAAGATGTTCTTCTCTTGAAGGTATCGTCGCTAATGATGTTGACCAAAGCATTAGCAATCTAGCTCTTATTGGTCGTGATGGTATGGCTGAGACAGATTTGCGCATACTGAATGTGATGACTAATAAATAATGCGCCTAATAGAAAGTATTAGAGTAGAACAGGGCAAGGCTCATTTACTTGCTTATCATCAAGAGCGAGTGAGTAAAAGCCTTAATTATTTAGGCGGAGCGACTCAATATATAGATGTTGAGACGATTGTCGGGCAGTGTCTCTCAGATGCAACTATAGATTATGATAGCATTTATAAGTTGCGTTTTGAGTATGATTTATTAGGAGTCTATAATGTAACGCTTACTCCGTATAAACAAAAGGATATAAGGCGATTATTTCTATCTCCTATCTCAAGCCTAGATGTTTATTCGTATAAGTGGTTAAATAGGTCCGCACTATTACATCCTCAGATTAGCTCTACAGATGAGGTTTTATTCACTTATCAAGGTTATCTTACTGATACGAGTTATAGTAATATCGTTCTAGAAACATCTTCTGGCGAAAGAATAAGCCCTCGAAGACCATTGCTTCGAGGGCTTCAACGTCAGTATTTATTAGACCAAGGAGAAATTACTCTTGCAGACCTTACTCTAGATGACTTATTGCAATGTAAGTGCGTGCATCTAATCAATGCAATGCTTCCCTTAGGTCGTTTATGTTTACCGCCTAGCCTAATCGCTTTATAATACGTGCTACCTGCCACGAATAGCCAATCAGAATAGGGAGAAATGCGATAAGACTAATTAGCCATACCTTATATTCTGCTTGGAAAATATCTTTTGACGATTTATAGCATAGTGGAGAGATGCGTTTGCGTAGGTACTCTTTTAGATAGTGTATGCCTACTCCCACACTAATACCAATGAACATCCCAGTCAAAATATCGGAGAGGTAGTGTACACCTAGATACATACGACTATAGGCAACTAGGAATACAAGTAGGTAGAGCATAAGGCTGTGTGTGAACCTTCGAACAGTCAGTGCTAGTATCGTTGCACACGCAAAGAAATTGGACGCATGACCAGAAAAGAACCCGTAAGGACCTCCCACGTAGTTGTATACAACATGAATTAAGTTCTCTATACCCTCTGTATGCGTTGGACGTGGACGAGCAAATATAGGTTTAGCTAAGTGGCTACTGAGCTGGTCACATATAAGAATGCAGAGCCCTATTGCGAGTAAAACAAGAAAGCCTTCTTGCCAAGGTTTCTTGGCAAAAAGGTAGTAGAGTAGGACTGCAACCACAAATACCCAAGCTCCGGGATTGCTAATCATGTACATGAATGCATCTAGAAAAGGGGAGTGATGCTGATTAATCCATAAAAGAATATCGGTCTCTAATGGTATTAAGGGTGGATTGAGCGCTGTCATGAGAGTTCTATTTATTCTGCTTGAGTACTATTAGGAACAATGGGTGTGAAAGTTGAACTAGGAAGATATCCCTTTCTACCATCAGCCAACCGAACCTCTTGTATAGGCTCTGTCTGCTTGCCAAGAATGAATATCGCAGTTCCCTCATGAAGGGTTTCTATGGGATTACCTTGTTCCTCATAAGAGGATTTAAGCTCCTGCGTTTGGTTCATAATAGCGCGCTTCATGCTCATCTTATGGTAATAGATTTGGTGTGCAATCATGGATAAGCTAAGTCCCCATAAGATAAGTACAGCTATACCTAAACCGAAGATAATTTGACTCTTTAGCACCAGTCCTTTTCTTCTACATCCCCATAGAGATAGCACTGAAATTACGAGCAGCATAAAGAAAAAACAAGCCAATGCCTTAAGAGTACTAAGCTTGAGGCTGTAGCAGAAGTCATCTAACCAAGAGAACGAGCGACCATCACTAAAGGCATCTTTAGTACTGGCATAAGCCAAACGGACATTGTGACGAGCTTCTTTAAGCGATGGGTTTAAGAGTAAAGCCTTCTCGTAGGCAATGATTGCGTCTTTTGTGCGTCCGACTTCGTTATAGCAGACCCCAAGGTTATAAAGATTTATTGCACTTGGATTAGTCTGTATAATCTGCTCATATTGCCTAATAGCTTGCCCATAGTTTTGTTGTTGAGCAAGAGACAGAGCCACCTTAGCCGATTGTGGTCGTCCTTCGATGGAGTCACTCTGAGCAGATACTGTAGTTGAGCTGAGAGCTGTAGTTGCTAATAGACAAGCTAAAACTAATCTTTTCATTAGAGTTTATTTTCTAGGTGAGCAATGACCTCAACAACAAGTTCGTAGAGGTGTTCGGAGCTATTGTCTTCCGTCTGTGGCGCAAATCGAGCAAATTCAATCTGATTGATTAAGGCAACAAGTTCATTTACTTTTTCAGTAGAGACTTCTCTACTAATTAAGAGTTCGGTAATGTTGTTGCGGTTAAGTTCAGATAAAGGAAGTCTAAGTTTATCACCCAAGTATCCCCATATTGAATTTAGAATTTCTTCTAAGAAAGCGTCACGATTACCATCATTAAGGTACTGACGAGCTGTCTTGAGTCGTTTATGAGCAACACCCTTAGCTTTATCAGCGATAACTCTTAACTTATCATCGGTATATGAATAATGCTTCTTGAGGTATGCTAGTCCGATAATTCCACCAACTAAGGCAATAAGGTGAGTGAGGATTAGTTGCCACAAGTTCGGATTAAATGCACTATCGTCATTGCCATTATCGATTACTCCAGATGGCATACTGTCATTACCATCAGCACCAGAATGAATGGTTGTTTGAATATTCTCATTCTTTCCTTGCTTAACCTTTATACTTAGGGCTTCAGTAGCGGTTGTCTCATATCTAGCGGTTGCAGGATTAAAATAGGATATACTCAAAGATGGGATTTTGACGACTCCAACTTTTCGAGGGATTAGATTATACTCAATCGTGCGTACTGAATGCAGTTTCCCTCCATTATAGCTTTGGTCGCTGTGCTCAACAGGGTCATAGAGCTCAATATCATTGGATAAACTTAGCTTAGGAAGTTTCGCAATTTTGAGATTGCCTTGCCCCTCGAGTATAATCTTGAGTGTTGTCGCTTCATTTGTTTTCCAATCATTTTGCTTGGTCTCATAGCGAACATTAAATGACCCAACAGCTCCTGAAAAGTCTGCTGGTTTGCCTTCTTCAGGAAGAGGTTTTACTGTAATCTCAATAGGATTTGTAGCATAAGAACGAGGAACGACCTGATTCAATAAAGGGTCGCCACTAGCATCTCTTAGTGTATATCGAACAGAAATTTCGGCACTAGGAATAGTTAACTTTCCCGCATGTTGAGGAAAAAGCAAATCTTTCATAATGTCAACAACAGCCCAATCGCGACCTCCACGACGTTCAATTCTCATTTGCCTTTGAGTATTACCAAGTAGGTCTAGACTTACGAAGCCATCATAAGAAGGAGGTTTGACGTCGTTTATTTGTGGTGATTCAGTTGAAGATAGCGTGTACACCACGGGTAGAGGCTCTTGTACATATACAGAACGCTTACTAACGGAAGCTTGGTAGTGATATTCAGCTCCATGAGATTCTTTAATAGAGCTAGAGCTTCGTTGAGTATTTCCTCCTCCTGTAATGCGTATTGTCACTGCAGGGGCAGATAAATCCTTACCGCCTGCGCGCAATTTAAATCCCGATACAGAGTAAGTCCCTTCTTGATTACCAACAACGGTATAAGTAACCTCAGTACTTGATTGACTACTCATTCTGCCATTGATATAAGAGACACTGCTAGAGGTACTCATGGCTGGACCATAAGCTAAATCAAGCCCATGAAGATTGGGGTTACTTACAATGCGTGCATCATTGTCATTGATAGACAATGAGTACGTAATATTAAACGGTCTGCCTGCCGTATACTCCCTAGGCGCATTGACCTTAATTTGCTGAGCCTGTAAGGCAAGAGGACTAATTAGAAGAATTGAAGCAACTAGGGCTTGGGTATATGTCTTTGCTGCTACCATCTGTTCTTATTCTTTTGGTTGCGTTCTTGTTGAGCCGCTTGTTTGAGTTGTTCTACTCGCTTTCTTGTTTGCTCATCACTTTGCTTGTAAGAGTCGAGTAGTTGTTCTGCTTGCTCCTTACTGATAGCATCTGATTTGGGAGGTGTTTGCTGATTCCCTCCTTTATTGTCGCCTTGTTGATTTTGTTTATCTTGATTCTTTTTCTCGTCTTTATTCTTCTTGTTGTCTTGTTTATTCTCGTTTTGTTGCTGTTTCTGCTGGTCCTTTTGGTCTTGCTTATTATCCTTATTGTTATTCTGCTGATTCTGCTTCTGTAATTGCTTTTGTGCTAGAACAAGATTATAGCGTGTGTCATCATCAGCAGGGTTGTTGATTAAAGCTTGTTTGTAGGCATCTATTGCTTGTTCGTATTGTCGTTGCTTCATAGCAATGTTCCCAAGGTTGTGATAAGCTTCACTTCTCTGTTTAGTTGAAAGCGTACTATCTGATGCAACTTGCTTGTAAGCCTCCTCTGCATCATGGTATTTTTTCTGTCTGTATAAGGTATTACCAAGAGCAAAGGTTGCCGCTTTGTTGTATTGATGTTCTTTTTGTCCCGACCTATAAAGCTTTTCTGCTTCAGTATATTTGCCTTCCTTATATAGCTTGTTGGCTCGGTTTAGATTAAGTCTAGGATTTTGAGCTACACTGATATATGATGAGGCTAAAGCAAGAATGGCTAATAGTATTTGTCTATTTGTTTTTGTCATGACCAAATAAATCAATTTTGTTCCAAAGAGTACTGCGTCTTTGAGATATAAACAACTCTAAGATGAGCAAAATAAGAGCCGCAATAGCCCAAGGCATATAATGCTCAATATAACCAGCTCTATTGATTGAGCCTATTGCTGCTTTGGGAAGAGTGTTAAGGTCTTTCTCAAGGGCATTAACTAACCTCGTTGTATTATCCGTATGGATATAAGAGCCGCCACCAGCTTGTGCGATAGCTAAAGCCATTTCTCCATTAAGTTTAGTCGTTACCGTATTCCCTTCATCATCCTTGAGGTAACCACCATCAGGATTAGGTATTAGTCCTCCTTGTTCTGTACCTACACCCACGACAGAAACTTTTATTCCTGCTGCGCGAGCAGCTTTTGCCGCTTCCTCAGCTCCACCTTCGTGGCTTTCTCCATCTGTAATGATGATAATTGATTTAC
Organism: Porphyromonas sp.; assembly: GCA_003640335.1. Classification (GTDB taxonomy): domain Bacteria; phylum Bacteroidota; class Bacteroidia; order Bacteroidales; family Porphyromonadaceae; genus Porphyromonas. The sequence goes on along the minus strand of RBKG01000111.1, from coordinate 9,534 downwards.
CAATATCATTGCGTTTAGAGAAGGCTGTTTGTGCTAGCTCAATAGCTTCTGCTATATTGGTTCCTTGCGCAGAAAGCATATCGGGAGAAACGTCTTGTAAATATTCAGTGGCAGAGCGAATATCATTCGTTATTGGAAGCTGAATGTAAGCATCTGCAGCAAAAGCAACAATCCCGACTTTATCATTCTTCATACCTTCAAGGATTTTGCTAACTGCTCTTTTGGCGAAGCTGATGCGGGAAGGTGCGATGTCTGGGCTTAACATGGAGTTAGATACATCGACACAAATCATAACCTCAATTCCCTTTTGGTCTTCATCTCGTTTGAGACTTCCGGGTGTTTGAGGGCGAGCAAGTACAACTATAATAGCTGATAGCGCGAGAAGCAAGATAATATCTCTAATTATTCGCTTAATCCCAACTCGCTTAGGTATAAGTGTTTGGCGTAATTCTATATTGGGTAGTAGTGCTCGCCATTCATTGCGTCTGTAGTAATAACTAAGTATAGACGCTCCGATGAAGAGAATAATGAGCCCAAGCCCATATAGATAGCTTGCATTAAGAAAGTTATACATACTATGGATTGGTGCGTAATAGCGTATTTCTAAGAATGAACTCAAGAAGAATACATAGAGCTGCAATCAAAGCAAATAGAGGAAAGTCCTCTCCTACAACTTGATAATTCTTGTTTTTGAGCTTGGTCTTTTCAAGCTTATCTATTTCTTTGTAGATATGATTAAGTGCATTATTATCTGTCGCTCTATAATATAATCCTCCTGTTTTATGTGCAATTGTCTTAAGTGTGGGTTCGTCTACATCCACATCTGCCATTTGTGTTCTGACTACACCGAATGGAGATGCAACTGGAACGGGAGCTTCACCTGCTAAAGTACCCATACCGATACAATGTACATTGATATCTAGAGCAGCTGCTAGGTCAGCTGCTGTTTGAGGAGAAATATCTCCAGTATTATTTCTTCCATCTGTGAGCAAGATAATGACCTTACTCTTGGCTTTACTTCCTCTCAGTCTATTGATAGCTGTTACAAGTCCGAGCCCAATAGCTGTACCGTCCTCTATCATTCCGGGCTCAAGAGTATACAATCTATTGAGTACTTGAGCATGGTCCGTTGTTAAAGGGCTATAAGTAAAACTTTCCCCTGAGAAAACAACTAAACCTATATTGTCATTTTCTCTAGTATTGATAAAATCAGCAGCTTCTTTTTTAGCAGCTTCAAGGCGATTAGGTTCGAAGTCCATAGCAAGCATACTGCTTGATACGTCCATAGCCATAACGATGTCAATACCTTCAGCACTACTTTCGCTCCATGCTCCATGACTCTGAGGGCGTGCTAGAGCAATGATGAGGGCAACTAAAGCAAGGTTGCGGAGTATAAATGGAAGGTGAATTAAGTGTGTTCGCCAACCTCTCTCTTTACCAAGGAATGCTACGCTAGGTATTCTCAGGCTTGCATGTTGCTTTCTCCCTCTTAGTAGATACCAAAGGAGTAGTGCGGGGATTAGTAAAAGGAGATAAAGTACTTTAGGATATAAGAATGTCATAATTATATATCTGTACTAGAGTGGAGTCCCTTGCGATGTAGCTCTCTTACGAGTTGTCTGATTTGACTAAGGGCAAGGCGAGCGTTATCTGAGCTAGGCGTGTACTTAGCAAATTTGCTGAGGTCTGCTTCTGTTAGGACTAGTCTAAGCATTTCCTGTTCAGAAGAAGAAAGCTCAACAGATGACATTTGCTTCATAAGCTCGTTTGAGGTCATTTCTGTTGTAGTCCAGCTATAAGACTCGTTCAAATAGGATTTGAATATCGTGATAAGCTCAGAATAAAACTCCTTGAATAACTCTTGTTCAATAAGTTGCTGTTGCTCAAGCTGTAGTAATGCTGCTTCAGTCTTTTCAATAAGACTAAGCTCTCTAACTTGTATCTGAGGAGTAGGATTAGCCTTCTTATTTTGGTAGTAATTGAATACGCGATACGCAATATAGAAGCCAACTAATACCGCAATGACTACCCAGAAAATCCAACTAGAGAGTATCAGTATAAGCCAATCCTTGAGACTTAATGATACGTCCCAAGGAGCTTTGATGTCTTTGAAATTACTAGGGTGCTTACTATCTACCTCTGGTTGGATAACCTTCAGACCCATTGGAGCTGTTTCTGCTGAGTCTGTAGGAGTCTTAGCTACAATAGGAGGAATGGTTATTAGGGTGGAATCAAAAGAAGTCAGAACGAGCTTAGCTGATATCTCTTTAATACGGCTACTAATATCTACTGTATCCACAGGTACGAGAGCAATGACCGTATAGGGAGCTTCTTTTTGAGCTTCTTCCTTGAGGTAGAACTGTGTCTGAGGTAGATTATTCGTGCGAATAGTTAAGTCAATGACAGCTTGTTCTCCTGTTTTGATTTCTGACCTATTGAGTTTCCCTTGTATCGATAGGTTTTGAGAGAAACTCGTTATAGGTGTAGAGAGTATTAACCCTAGATATAATAAAAGATGAGATTTCTTCATAATTAAGTCTAGCTCCTATGGCGGAATAATTTGCGTAGAGCAATCGTGAAATCTTCTCCTGTTGAAATTTCAATGAGGTCTGTAGCACTCATAGAGCAACTCTTCTTGCATTGCTCCACTTGCTCTAGATAGTTCTGCTTATATGTTGCTCTTACTTTCTTGTCAGAGGTATCAACCCAAGTATAAGTCTTGTTCTCTAAATCCTCCATAAGGGTGAGCCCCCACTTAGGAAGCTCAGCCACTTGAGGCTCATAAATGCGTAGTGCAATGACGTCATGTTTACGACCTGCAAGGGATAGAGTCTGTGTATATGGGTTGTCGGCTGTCTGAATAAAGTCCGATATTAGAAAAGCTGTACAACGCTTCTTGATTGTTTTGGAGAGATAGCTTAGAGGAACGTTGATATCTGTGCTTTTCCCTTTAGGCTTGAATGCAAGTAATTCCCTGATAATATGTAGGATGTGCTTCTTCCCCGAACGTGGTGGGATAAATAATTCTATTTGATTACTGAAGAAGATTGCTCCAATTTTATCATTATTCTGCATTGCGCTAAAGGCTATCGTTGCAGATATTTCAGCCATGAGCTCTTTGACGCTTTCATGCTGACCTCCGAATAGAGTACTCTCCGTAAGGTCAATGAGTAGCATCATAGTTAGCTCTCTCTCCTCTTCAAATACTTTGACAAAGGGGCTTGCATAGCGAGCTGTAACGTTCCAGTCAAGGTCGCGAACGTCATCGCCAACTTGATAGTTACGTACTTCACTGAAGGCCATACCTCGACCTCGAAATGCAGAGTGATATTGCCCTGCAAAGACTTGCTCAGAGAGACCTTTAGCTTTTACTTCAATACTGCGTACTCTCGAGAGCAGATCTAGAGCTTGATCATGCTTTGCCATACGCAATTGACTAAGGTACTTCTACTCGGTTGAGTATGCTACGGATGATATCTTCAGAAGACTGCCCTAGAGCTTCAGCTTCGTAGCTAAGTCCAATACGATGACGGAGTACATCATAGCATATAGCACGCACATCTTCAGGGATAACGTATGCTCTTCCTTGTATGAAAGCATAAGCACGTGCTGCAAGAGCAAGGGCGAGTGATGCACGTGGCGATGCTCCGAAGCTGATGAGGCTAGTTAGTTCTCCTAGTCCTGAGGCTTCAGGTTCGCGTGTGGCAAAAACAATATCAACGATGTACTTTTCAATTTTCTCATCGAGATAAACTTGACGTACAAGTTCACGAGCTTCTAGAAGGTCTTGGATAGAGATAACAGACTTGATTTGAAGAGTTTCGATTTTCATCATATCTCTGATAATCTGCTTCTCTTCTTCTCTCTTAGGATAGCTAATCTGTACCTTAAGCATGAAACGGTCTACCTGTGCTTCAGGAAGAGGGTAAGTTCCTTCTTGCTCAATAGGGTTCTGAGTTGCCATCACAAGGAAAGGCTTAGGAAGTTTGAAAGTCTGCTCACCAATAGTAACCTGTCTCTCCTGCATAGCTTCAAGAAGAGCACTCTGTACCTTAGCTGGAGCACGATTTATTTCATCAGCGAGGATAAAGTTAGAGAAGATAGGACCTTGCTTTACTTGAAACTCTTCATTCTTCTGAGAATACATGAGTGTACCAATTACGTCTGCAGGCAATAAGTCTGGAGTAAACTGGATACGCTTATAGCCAGCATCAATTAGTTGAGCAAGTGTCTTGATGGCCAATGTTTTTGCAAGACCCGGCATACCTTCTAGAAGAATATGCCCATCAGCAAGTAAGCCGATAAGCAGTGCATCTATGAGATGTGCTTGTCCTACGATGGCTTGATGCATGCCATCTTGTAGACTCTTAACGATATAACTCTTTTGGTTTATTTTCTCGGTTAGAATCTTTATGTCTGTACTTTCCATTTTATATAATTGGATTCAAAATATCATTCAGTAGAGCTTGTACATCTAGCGATAATGACACAAGTTCTTTATTAAATGCTCTTACTTAGTATTAACGCTTGTTCTACGGACTTAGTATTATTGGGGTCAATATTATACTTTTTTGCCGGAGGTAGACTCAAACGTGTGCCTATCGGGATATTATGAGGATTATGAATGCGCTCTCTATTCTCTTCGTAGATATAGACCCAAAACGCTCGATGACCATATTTGCGTTTAGCTATAGCAGCAAGACTTTGGTCTGCTCCAATCTCAATCTCTTCGGGAACATTAGCTTGAGAGTCCGTCACAACATTTCCTTTATGCTTACTAGAATCTTCTTTTTTTTGTTCGGCTTGCGTATGCGAAGCTGCTTCTTTCTTGGGAGCATGCAGTTCTATCTTTTTGTTTTGAGTTGGTGCATTTGTTGTAGTCTGCTCAATAGGCTTCTGTAATACTTCCTTAGAAGAATGTACAACGCTATCTTTTGCTTGTGTCTGAGACTCTTGGTGTGGAGTAGAGGCTTGTCGGGGTCTCTCCACGGGAGTCTTAATGTCCTGCTTTGTATGGATTGTCTTAGACTGAGATTTAATCACGAAGTACAGAGTGGTAGCTAAACCTAAGATAAGGAGTAAAATGGTTATACCAATTATGCTCTTATGCGTTTTAGTACTTTCTTCCGTAACATTTTCTTCTTCTTCAATACTTAGACTTATTTCATCCTCTACTATCTCTTCTTCGTAAGGTTGAGCGGAAATAGAAAGGGAGAGCGTATTATCAGGTTGAGAATATTCTTGAGATAGATCCTCTTCATCGTCTTGCTCCTCACGAGTATCTTCCGATTCACTTACCTCAGTTTCTTCCTCTAAAGGAATAATGATGGGAGGATTGTAATCAAACTCTTCGTAGGAGACAGCAATGTGCTCAAGACCTGATATGTCTGTGCCTTCAACAATTTCCTCAGCCGTGAAGAAGCTAAATGCTTTATTGAGCTTAGACCTAAATTGAGCGTCTAAACTCAGATGTACTCCTTCTGCATCTAAGTAAAATTGGGCTATGCTTGGGTAAAGAACAGTCTGTCCAGCCGTTAGTAAATCGTTAGTTAGCTTAGGAATAACAGAGAGCCAACGAGCTACAATATATTCATCTATGTTAGTCTGTTCTATAATTTTAGAGGCAAATGAATCTATCCTTGTTGCATCTTGAAGATTGCTGTGCTCTATTGATATCCCCAAGCTAGGAGGCAGAAGATGTGTAGGCTTAGGATTACCGACAACAAACTCTTCTTTGAATTTAAGAGACCATTTGCCTAGTTTAGGGATATATATACACTGTCCCTCAAGGAGTAAACTCTCAAGGGTATGTACAAATGCAGACCAGAGTTGTTTACTCACACTCTGATCTGCACCTATTTCGTTGGCTAATCGCTTAATCCAAACCTCTTCTTGTAGCATTCTATTACTTGGCTATCTTACCATAGAGGTCGAAGACATCAGCGCTAGTAATTTCAACTTGGTAGAATTCACCAGGCACTAACTCTTGGTCAATATGCTTAATAAGTACCTCTTGGTCTACTTCGGGTGAGTCAAATTCGGTACGACCAATATAGTAATCTCCTTCTCTGCGGTCTATGATGGTGCGCAACGTCTGTCCAATCTTCTCTTGATTGAGACTAGTCATGATGGCTTCTTGTTCTTCCATCAATCTATTCATGCGCTCCTGTTTGAGGTCTAGCGGAACATCATCTTCATAATTTTGATGAGAATAAGTACCATCCTCATGAGAGTATATAAATGCTCCTAGACGGTCAAACTTAATATCACGGACAAACTGGAGTAGTTCTTCAAAGTCTTCGTCCGTTTCTCCTGGATGACCCACCATAAGCGTTGTGCGAATATGTATTCCGGGAACCTCTTCTCTCAATTCTTTTAGTAGGCTGTAGGTCTCTTCCTTGGATATACCTCGACGCATAGACTTGAGCATAGAGTTGCTAATGTGCTGCAGTGCTATGTCTATGTAAGTACATACATTATTATGCTCTCTAATCACTCTGAAGAGTTCTTTAGGGAAGGCATTGGGGTAGGCATAGTGCAATCGTAACCACTCAAGACCCTCTAGAGAAGCCAAGCGTTCGACTAACTCGGGTAGCTTGTGCTCGTGATATAGGTCTAGACCATAGTATGTTAGGTCTTGAGCAATCAATTGTATCTCTTTCACCCCAGAGGCAATAAGGCTCTTAGCTTCTTCTACGATGTCCTCCATAGGACGAGATACATACTTACCTGTGATTAGTGGAATAGCACAATAAGAGCAAGTGCGGTTGCATCCTTCAGAAATCTTTAGATAAGCATAATGCTTGGGGGTAGTAATACTTCTATTACCTCCCATAGGGTCATTATAATAGGCCTTGCCTAAATCGCTGATAAGTTTTTTCCAATTAAACTTACCATAGAAACCATCTACTTCAGGAATTTCTACCTTGAGGTCATCCATGAAACGCTCGGTAAGACAGCCCATGACATAGACCTGACCGACTTGTCCTGTTTTCTTGCACTCTACGATGTCAAGAATCATATTGATAGACTCTTCTTGAGCATCTGCGATAAATCCACAGGTATTGATAACTACAATCTCACCACTGACTTCTTCAGGGTTATGACTGACTTTATATCCGTTTGCTAGGAATTGTTTGATTAGATGTTCGCTGTCCATTAGGTTCTTGGAACATCCTAGGGTAATTACGTCTACTTGATTTTTTCTCATTCTCCAAATAGGGAGTCTACAAATTCTTTTTTGCGGAATAGTTGAAGGTCATCAATGCCTTCTCCTAGTCCAATATATTTAACTGGTACTTTAAACTGGTCTGAGATGCCAATGACGACACCTCCCTTAGCCGTTCCGTCTAGCTTAGTAATCGCCAAAGCGTTCACTTCTGTGGCTGCCGTAAACTGCTTAGCCTGCTCAAATGCATTCTGTCCGGTAGAGCCATCAAGAACTAGCAAAACTTCGTGAGGTGCCGAGGGTACAACCTTTTGCATGACACGTTTAATCTTGCTTAACTCGTTCATGAGTCCAACCTTATTGTGCAAACGTCCTGCTGTATCAATGATAACTACATCTGCACCGCTACTTACAGCCGAACTAAGCGTATCAAAGGCAACCGAAGCAGGGTCTGCATTCATGCGTTGTTTGATAATAGGTATCCCAATGCGTTCTGCCCAGATATCTAATTGCTCGATAGCCGCTGCACGGAAAGTATCCCCAGCTCCAAGTACAACCTTGAGCCCTGCTTTAGTAAATTGGTTCGCTAGTTTCCCAATAGTTGTTGTTTTGCCAACGCCATTAACCCCAACGACCATAATAACATAGGGCTTGGCATTCTCAGGGATAGAGAATTTGTCGCCATCGACGATACCATTCTCTGTGAGCAGAGTAGCTATCTCACTGCGAAGGATTTGAGTAAGTTCACTAGTGGTTACATACTTATCACGAGCGACACGTTCCTCAATGCGTTTGATAATCTTTAATGTAGTCTCAACGCCTACGTCAGATGAGATAAGGACATCTTCCAAGTCGTCTAGAACATCATCATCAACTTTGCTCTTACCTGCTACAGCACGAGCGATTTTGTCGAAAACGCTTTCTTTACTCTTCGTTAAGCCTTCCTTGAGTTGCCCTTCATCAGTTTCTTTTTTCTTGAAGAAATCAAATAATCCCATAGCTTAGTCCATTCTGTATTTATAATCCTCGTAGGTATAGGTGCGTAACATCTCCAGCTCATCGTTGCTCTTAAGTAGAGCGATAGAAGGGTGGGGAATGCCATTGAACATATTGGTCTTGACGGTTGTGTAGTGTAGCATATCTTCAAAGATAATCTCCTGTCCAATCTCTAAGGCCTCATCAAAAATCCAATAACCTATAAAGTCTCCACTCAAACAGCTATTGCCTCCTATTCGGTAGCAATGACCATTTGTTTCATTCTCTGTAACGCTTTGAGCTCCACGTATTCTAGGTTGGTAAGGCATTTCAAGACAGTCTGGCATGTGGCAAGTAAATGATACATCTACAATCGCAGTCTTGATGCCGTGATGACATACGAGGTCGATAACTGTGGCTTTGAGGAAGCCCGTCTGCCAAGCAAAGGCACTACCAGGCTCAAGGATAAGCTTGAGGTGTGGATGCCTAGCACGGAATTCTGTTAATACCTTAATGAGGTGTTCTACATCATAGTCTGCACGAGTCATAAGATGACCTCCTCCACAGTTGAGCCATTTAGCTTCCTTTAATGCATTAGGGAAGTTGGCTTCAATCTTGGCTAATGCACCCTCAAGGTCGTATGAAGTACCTTCGCACAAAACGTGGAAATGTAATCCCTCTATGCCCTCAGGTAGTTTGTCTCCTAATTCACTTGCAGGTACTCCGAAGCGTGAGCCTGGTGCACAGGGATTATATAAGTCGGTTTCGACAACGGAAAACTCTGGGTTAATCCTTAGTCCATAAGAAACGTTTTCACCTTGTCCCATAAGAGGGCGAAGATGTTCAATTTGACTTATAGAGTTAAAGGTAATATGGCTAGAGTAACGTTGTAATGTCTCGAAATTGTCTTTGGTATAGCCTGGGCTAAAGGTGTGCACACGGCTACCCATTTCCTCGAAGCCTAGCTGGGCTTCGTAGATAGAACTAGCAGTGCTAGCCTTGATATATTCTCTGAAAATAGGGAACGTACGCCATAAAGCATACGCTTTAAACGCAAGTATAATCTCAACCCCACTGCGCTGAGCGACTGACTGGATAAGTTCCAAGTTTTTTCGTAGCAATCGTTCCTCAAGCACATAGCAAGGCGAGCTAATAGTTGGATATATCGAATTCTTCATATCTCTTCTGTAGAATGAATTACAAAGATAGCTAATTTTTGGTGGTTTAATAAAGGTAAAGAGAGAGTTGCAAGCGCAAATGTGTAAGGGTAAGGTAAACGAGTTTCTCGAGGTAAAAGCAGTAAAACATCTAAGTAGGAAAAGAAAAGCAGAAGGTACGTTTCCTAAACTTAAAACCTCGGCGAAGTCTGTGCAGACTACACGTGTAGTCTG
>RBKG01000241.1 GCA_003640335.1 Porphyromonas sp. | reverse complement strand
CCTTTGTCTAGTAATAGACCTTCCATGCGACAAGAGAAGTGAACTTCGCCTCCTGATGCAAGAATTTGCTCTCTCATGCGCTTGATGATTACCGGCAGTTTGTCTGTGCCTATGTGTGGATGAGCATCAACAAGAATCTTGGGGTCGGCACCAAACTTACAGAATATGCGTAGAATGCGTTCAACGCTACCTCTCTTTTTGCTACGTGTGTAGAGCTTACCATCAGAGAATGCTCCTGCACCTCCTTCGCCGTAGCTATAGTTGCTCTCAGGGTCTAATACACCTGTCTTGTGTAGTGAGGCTAGATGCTTGCGCCTAGTCATAACGTCTACACCTCGCTCAATGACAATCGGGCGTACACCCTGCTGAATGAGTTGTAATGCAGCGAAAAGCCCGCAAGGACCAGCACCAACGACAATGGCTGAGGGTGCAGAGCTAACATCGGGATATACAAGGTCCTCAAATGTATCTATGCTCGCTTGCTCGCCAACTTCATACACATCAAGCGTTAGGTTGATGATGATATTCTTTTGTCGCGCGTCTATCGTATGGCGACGCACCTGAAGAGAGCTAATCCCTTCAGGTGCGATTTTGAGGAAACGAGCAGCTGCTCGTCTTAGTTTAGCGTCCGAGGCAGCTACCTCGGGGCTAACTCTTAGTTGTATTTGGTGCATTTATTACTTGAGTGTACCATTCTCTGCAGCCGAAATCATTTCCTTGCTAGGGAGGATATATACCTCTACACGGCGGTTAGCTTGGCGACCTGCTACAGTTGTGTTGTCTGCTACGGGTTCTTTGCTACCCTTACCAGCATATTCCATACGCTTATTGGTTACGCCTTGGCTAGCAAGATAGTCAAATACGCTCTTAGCACGGTTTACGCTTAGTGGGTCGTTTACTCTGTCTGAACCAGTATTATCTGTATGTCCAATGATTTGGATATTTGTCTGAGGGTTTTCCTCAAGGCTCTTAGCAAGCTTCACAAGTGAGTTGCGAGAAGCATCGCTGAGTGCAGCCTTACCTGTAGCGAAGAGAATACCGCTATCAAAAGTAACGCGGATAGCCTGTCCTTCGTTGATGCTTTCTACCTTAGCATTCTCAAGGCTCTTCTCAAGCTCTCTCTTCTGCTTGTCCATCTTCTTACCGATGATTGTACCCGTAGTACCACCAACCACAGCTCCGATAACGGCACCAAGACCTGTGTTACCTAGAAGTTTACCTACACCTGCACCAACTGCAGCTCCTGCTGCTGTGCCGATACCAGCACCCTTTACTGCGTTATTGAGGTTACCACATGAAGAAAGTAGCATAGAGCTTGCAAGCACAGCTACGACAATTTTATTTCTCATATCTCGTTTAATATATTTTATAATCTCTTTTACTTAAACACGAATTATCCTAATTGGTTCTATTTAGCATTACCAAAATAGCGCATGAACTGAACGCGCTCGTAGGTATTGCTTTGACCTGTCTGCATAGCGTTGAGGCGACCTCTCATCTCATCTACAGATAGATAGCCATGCTCGTCAAGCCACTCTTGAAGCCCTGCGATAGCCTCGCTAATGGCTGATGCGCCTTGCTTATAGAGGGCAGTAGCCATTTGAGTAGTGGTGGCTCCAGCGAGCAAAGCCTTAGTAACTTCCTTCCAAGAATAAATCCCAGTAGAAGCACTAATGTCTAAACCTCTGCTAATAGCTCCACTGACAAGGGCTGTAAAGCGTAGCGTTTCTGTAAAATCTCCCTCGTGACTAAACACATCGCCAGAAGATAGCTCTTCTGTGTCTAGGTTGATATCAGTCTGATAGGTTCTGTTAAATAGTGTAACAGCTGATGCGCCTGCTGCTCTTAGTTTATCCACAAAAGCAGGTAGTGCAGAGTGGTAACGTGATAGCTTAACGATAATAGGGATATTTAGACGGCTCTTGAGCTCCTTAATAAGCAGGATATAGCCCTGTTCGCTAGCAATAGGGTCGTAGAATAAATCTGTTTCGACCTTCATAATATTGATTTCGATAGCATCGGCACCTGCATCTTGTACTTGAGCGGCATAATCAAGCCAACTAGAGCTACGCATACAGCAAATGCTGGCAATGACTGGAATGTCTAGTTCGGCTTTGTAACGGCGGATAAGCTCAAGGTACTGCGTTACCTCATCTGCTTTGACGTAGTGAGCTAGGTACTCAGCACCCTCGGTATAATCATTGTAATTATTTAGATTGCCGATTTGAGCTTCAATTTGTTCCTCAAAAAGAGACTTCAGAATAACAGCTCCTGCGCCTGCTTCAGCAAAGCTCTTAACCTTGTCTAATGAACGAGTAAGGCCCGAACTGCCGACGATGATAGGACTTTTGAGTTGTAGTCCCACGAAAGAAGTGCTTATATCTATCATAAGGTATATTTCGTTTGTGATTAATCTATATCTACTCTAGGGAGTAATTAGTGAAACAAAGTTACATATTTAGAGAGACAATAGCTCAAAGATGCGGTCTTGCTCGCTCGGGTGAAACCAATGGATTGACTCATCTCTGCGCCACCAAGTAAGCTGTTTGCGTGCGTATATGCGTGTGTTACGCTGGATTTGTCTGATAGCTTCCTCTCTCGAAATAGCTCCATCAAAGTGAGCAAATAATTCTTTGAACCCGACAGTATTGAGGGCATTAAGGTGCTTGTAAGGATAAACCGAGCGTGCTTCCTCTTCAAGACCCTCGTCAATCATTTGCTCTACACGCAGGTTAATGCGTTCGTATAGCTCCTCACGCTCTCTTGTAAGTCCGATTTTGACAATCTCCCAAGGTCGCTCTTGAATGCTTTGAGTGTGAAAGCTACTAAATGGGCGTCCCGTAGATAAGCACATTTCGTAACCATGGAGGACACGCTTATAATTCTTGCGGTCTACACGCTCATAATACGCAGGGTCTAATAGGCGTAGTTCGCTTAGTATGCCGTCTAGCCCCTCCTCTTCATAGCGAGCAAATACGCTACGTCTGACCTCAGGGTCTACATCTGGCATTTCGTCTATACCCTTCACGAGTGCATCAATGTACATCATGGAGCCTCCGACGACGAGGGCAGAGTCGCTCCTCTCGTGTAGAGTGTTAATAATCTGGCAGGCATCGCTCTCAAAAAGGCTTGCACTATAAGGCTCGTGTATGGAGCGTGTCCCTACTAAATGATGAGGCACCACAGCTCTATCTTCAAGAGATACAGCGGCGGTGCCAATGGGGATTTCCCGATAAATCTGACGAGAATCGGAAGAAATAATGTCTGTGTGAAGCCTTTGGGCGAGTTGTATGCTTAAGTCCGTCTTACCTACACCAGTAGGGCCGAGTAAGATGATTACACGCTTAGGCTTCGTCACGATAAGAGTGTAATCAAGACCTAGTAGCCTTCAAGGCTATCTAATTCGGAGAAACCTTCAGCATCAAGGTCATCAGAGTCGAAGCCATCTTCATCAAAAATGTCGTCATCTTCAAAGCTGAGACCTGCCCCCCCTACACTGCGTGTCTCTGCAAACTCAAAGCTTGATGTTTGCTGAGGAGCCTTACCTTCTGAGTGCGTTAGCTTAGGTTCTGCCTGAGAGCCAGCTAGTAGTTCAACAAGCTCAATGTACAGGCCACGCTCGCTAATCATATCGAAGATGAAAATCAGTCTATCGCCACGATTTTCGATGAGCTCTTCGAGTCTTGTTGATTCCATCAAGAAGCTATCTTCTTCGCTCTTGCCGAAGCTCATATCCATGAGCGTAACCTCTTGTCCCTTTTGCCATTCCTCATCACTCACGTAGAATGTAGTCAGTTCTTTGCGTGAGTAGTTTAGGCTATCAAGGATAAAGTCATTGAGCTGAAGGAATGAAGCCTCTGCGTCTATCGTGATTTCTCTCTGAAAGAAGTCGTTCTCATCAGAGAGTAACAAGAGTCTGTATATCATAACGTATAATTATTTTACAAGACCGTGCTTGCGGAATATCTTGAGGATAGCGTTACAGCCGAAGTCTAACTGCTCATAAGTGTGCGTACTCATCAGTGAGAAGCGAATAAGCGTATCTTCGGGTGCTACTGCAGGAGAAACCACAGGGTTTACAAATATACCTTCCTCGAATAGCTCTGCCGTAATCAAGAATGTAAGGTCGTTATTACGGATATACAGAGGAATAATAGGCGTAGAAGTATTGCCAATCTCGAAGCCATGACGGCGGAAGAAGTCAAGGCAGTACTCTGTCTTCTCTTGTAACTGCTCTACGCGCTCTGGCTCTGTCTTCATGATTTCGAGGGCTGCACGTGCTGCTGCTGTCGCTGCTGGTGTAGCACTAGCCGAGAAGATGTATGAGCGAGCATGGTGGCGGAGGTAGTTAATCAGAACCTTATCCCCTGCGATGAAGCCACCGATAGAACCTAGACTCTTACTGAATGTACCCATAATAAGGTCTACATCCTTGGTCAATCCGAAGTAGTTACATACGCCACGACCATGGTCGCCAATCACGCCGATGCCGTGTGCTTCGTCTACCATTACGGCTGCGTTATACTTCTTCGCTAGGCGCACAATCTCAGGGAGGTTACAGAGGTCGCCTTCCATTGAGAAGACACCATCAACGACGATGAGCTTAACCTTGTCGGGTTCACAGCTCTTAAGTCTGCGCTCAAGTGCCTGCATATCATTGTGCTTGTACTTGAGGCTCTTACCCATACCAAGGCGAACGCCCTCAATGATAGAAGCATGGTCAAGTGAATCCCAAATAATGTAATCTTCACGACCGGTTAAGCATGATACGACGCCTAAGTTTACTTGGAAGCCTGTTGAGAAGATAATCGCATCTTCTTTGCCGACAAACTTGGCAAGCTCGGCTTCTAGTTCAAGGTGAATATCTAGAGTACCATTGAGGAAGCGACTACCAGCACAGCCAGTACCGTACTTTTCTGTCGCCTTAATTGCGGCTTCTTTAACCTTTGGGTGGTTAATAAGACCAAGGTAAGCATTAGAGCCAAACATCACGACTTCTCTTCCGTCAATCATAACGGAAGTGTCTTGGTCGCTCTCTATCTTACGGAAGTAAGGATATATACCAGCGGCCTGTGCCTTTTGAGGCGCATCATAGCTCGATAATCTTTGTTGTAATAGTTTCATACAATGTTATTTGGTCTGACCCATACGGACGCAATAAGTCCAT
>RBKG01000054.1 GCA_003640335.1 Porphyromonas sp. | reverse complement strand
GTAGTAGCGGAGAGATACACTTGCGATAGAAGTATATTGGGATAAGAAATATCCAGGATATAAATTTATTCATAGTGCAAAGCTAGTATTTATGCTTGATTATAAAAAGTAGATTTATGAAAAGTTAGCTTCATGAATCTTACTTCCTTAAGTTGTTGAAAAATAAAGGTATGTGAAGGTAAAATGTTTAGGTCTCTTCCTATTCTGCAGCACTCGGCGAAGTCTGTACAGACTACACGTGTAGTCTGCACAAACTTCAGCCGTAGTTTGCACAGACTACAGCTGAAGTTTCAAGTTTAGGACATTGATAGGAAATTATACTTATCCATACTCATTTATTTTATTAGCCCTAGTGTAGATTTTATTTGAAGTGCTATTTATTGCAGACCTTTAGCCCTCATAAGGCTTTTGACATCAGGCTCATTAAGTCCTGTCATTTCTTTAAAGATTGCATTTAAATCTTCACTATTGCCTTTACTTAAAATCAGTTCTTTGAATCTAGCTCCGTTCTTAGCTGTAAGACCTCCATGAGCTTTGAACCAATCGTAGATATTATTATCTAGAACTTCAGACCAAAGATATGAATAGTAGCCTGCCGAATAATCGCCTCCCATACTATGACTGAAATAAGTAGATTTATAGCGAGGAGGGATAAGTTTGTTGACCATCCCAAAGTGGGCGAGTGCATCTTCCTCAAATTTTCTGACATCCTCAATATTGCTTTCTGGCGTTAGTGTATGCCAAGCCATATCAAGGATTACAGCTGCGATATTTTCCCCAAGAGCATAGGCTTGATTGAATGTAGCAGCTTTTCGAAGTCTGTCAATTAGTTCCTGAGGCATAGGCGCTCCTGTCTTGTAGTGCTTGGCGTAATTTTTTATGACGGCAGGGTCAGTAGCCCAATGTTCGTGGAACTGTGATGGCATTTCTACAAAGTCTCTTGCGACATTCGTTCCGCTTAGTTTTTCGTATTTCTGATTAGCAAATATGCCATGTAGAGCGTGTCCAAACTCATGGAAGACAGTCATAACCTCATCCATATTTAGGAGGGTTGTTTCTCCATTGATAGGGGGAGCAAAATTGCAGACATTGTAAATGATGGGGCGTTTGCCTAATAGATGACTTTGGCTAACCCAATTACTCATCCATGCTCCACCTCCTTTTGTTGCTCGACGATAATAATCAGTATAGAATAGAGCTATTCGTTCCTTATTCTGATTTAATACATCATATATTTTAACTCCCTCAGCATATACGGGTAAGTCGTTTCGCTCTATAAAATCAATATTATAGAGTTGCTTTGCCATATAGAAGATACCATTTTTGACTACGCTGTCAAGATGAAAATAGGGCTTAATGTCATTTTCATTGATATCAAACTTAGATTTGCGTAGCTTCTCTGCATAGTAGTCCCAATCCCAAGCTTCTAAGTGAAAATTATTTCCCTCAAGCGTTTGAGCAAATGCTTCTAGCTCTTTAGTGTCTTCTTGAGCTTTGGGAAGATAAGCCTTGACCAGATTTCTAATAAAAAGTTCTACATGTTGAGGTTCTTTTGCCATTTGGTCTTGCAGAGTCCAAGATGCATAATTTTCCTTACCTAAAAGACGTGCTTTCTTAGCTCTTAAGAGGACAATATCTTTAATTGTTTGTTGCGTATCATACTGGTCTCCAAGTTCGTTTCTTTTTATTGAAGCCTCAAAGAGTTTATGACGAACCTCTCGATTGTCTAGCTCGGCTAGATATGGATGTTTAGTAGTATTTTGGAGTGTGATCAAATAACCATCTTTGCCTGCAGCCTGCGCATCAGCTTTGGCTTGAGCAATATTTTCTTTAGATAGCCCCTTCAAGCTATCAGCCGAGAGTATGTGTACAGCAGATGCTGCTACTCCATCTTTGATTTGATTATCGAATTTATTCTCAAGTTCAGTGAGACGGCGGTTGATATCTGTTAGCTGAAGTTTGTCTTGGCTATTAAGGTTAGCTCCATTGCGGACAAAGCCCTGATACACTTCTTCTAGGAGTCGCACATCCTCGCCTTGGAGTGTAGCTCGTTCGTGCTCATACACAGTTTTAATTCTATTGAACAGTTTTGTATTGAGATTAATAGAGTCAGAATGAGCAGATAACTTAGGAGCAATTTCTTCTTCAATAGCTCTAATACTATCGGTAGCATGTGCCCCAGCGAGACCAAAGAATATCTCACTTGTTCGGTTTAGGAGCTGCCCAGCCTTTTGCATAGCAACAATCGTGTTTTCAAAGTTGGGCTTTTCTTGATTGTCGGCAATAGCCTTTATTTCAGATAGGTGTTGCCTCATTCCTTCTTCAAAGGCAGGTAGAAAATGCTCTGAGCGAATAGCGGCGAAGTCCGGTGCCCCAAAGTCTAATTTGCTCTCAGTAAGAAGAGGATTGGCATTAGAGGAGATATTCTTACTACTGCAAGACGCCATTACAGTAGCTAGTCCAAGTGCAATAATTGTTTTTTTCATACAATATTCAAATCTAAATGAATAAGCTTTGAAATTTTAAGCCTATATCCAACTAACCTAGTATAGTGAAAACAAGTTCGCTTTTTGTCTTTCAATAGGGTATTTGCATAGGGAAAATGTTGTGTTTTGTGGTATACTTATATCATGCTAGCATACAATCGTTTTAATAAATTCGTATCTTTGCAACACAATAAATAGTATAGAATATTATAATAGATGGAGTTAGAAGCCAAGTATAACCCTTCCTCTGTAGAAGGTAAGTGGTATCAATATTGGATGAAACATAAGCTATTTCATTCAAAGCCAGATAATCGTAAGTCATATACAATCGTTATGCCTCCACCTAATGTGACAGGTGTGTTGCATATGGGACATATGCTCAATAATACGATTCAAGACATTTTGATACGTCGTGCCCGCATGAAAGGTTTCAATGCTTGTTGGGCTCCAGGTACAGACCATGCGTCTATTGCTACAGAAGCAAAAGTTGTTAAGCGTCTTGCTGACCAAGGCATTAAGAAGACAGACCTTAGCCGTGAAGAGTTCATTAAGCATGCGTGGGATTGGACTCATGAATATGGAGGTATTATCCTTGAACAGCTTAAGCGACTAGGTGCATCAGCAGACTGGGAGCGTACAGCCTTCACTATGGATGAAGAGCGTAGCCGTAGCGTCTTTGATGTATTCGTTGATTTATATAACAAAGGTCTGATTTATCGAGGCGTTCGAGTTGTTAACTGGGACCCTGCAGCGCAGACAGCACTTAGTGATGAAGAGGTAATTTATAAGGAGCAGCAAGGCAAGCTTTACTATCTGCGTTACTTTGTAGAAGGCGAGAATCGTTATGTTGTCGTGGCAACAACGCGCCCTGAAACAATAATGGGTGATACAGCTGTATGTATCAATCCTAATGATGAACGCTACAGAGATTTAGTGGGTAAAAGCCTCGTCGTTCCTCTAGTCGGTCGCTCTGTTCCTATTATTGAGGATGAGTATGTAGATTTAGAGTTTGGTACAGGTTGCCTCAAAGTAACGCCTGCTCACGATGTAAATGACTATATGCTCGGAGAGAAGCATCAGCTAAAGACAATAGATATCTTTAATGATGATGCTACTCTTAATGAGCACGGAGGTCGTTATGCTGGTATGGATCGCTTTGCTGTTAGAGAGCAAATCGAAAAGGATTTAGCAGAAGCAGGCTTACTTGAAAAGGTTGAAGACTATACTAATAAGGTAGGGCATAGTGAACGTACAGATGCCGTGATTGAGCCTAAACTCTCAATGCAATGGTTCCTTAAGATGACAGAGCTTGCTCAACCTGCACTTAAAGCTGTTATGGATGATGATATTAAGCTTCATCCTGCAAAGTTCAAAAATACATATCGCCATTGGATGGAGAATGTAAAGGACTGGTGCGTGAGCCGTCAGTTATGGTGGGGACATCGCATACCAGCTTACTACTTACCATCTGGTAGCTATGTAGTGGCATCAACTAAAGAAGAAGCCCTTAAGCTAGCTCAAGAGCAAGACCCATCTTTGAAATCTGAGGATTTACGTCAAGATGAAGACTGTCTAGATACATGGTTCTCTAGCTGGCTATGGCCAATAACGCTCTTTACTCCTGCATTAGGAGATAATAGCAAAGAGTTTGATTACTATTACCCTACAAGTGACCTTGTGACAGGTCCAGATATTCTATTCTTCTGGGTCGCTCGCATGATTATTGCAGGCTATGAGTTTAAGGGACAGAAACCTTTTGAGAATGTTTATCTGACCGGTATCGTTCGTGATAAGATTGGTCGTAAGATGAGCAAGAGTCTAGGTAATTCTCCTGACCCATTGGACCTTATTGATAGATATGGTGCAGATGGTGTGCGTATGGGAATGATGATTTCTGCTGCTGCTGGTAATGACATTCTCTTCGATGAAGCTCTTTGTGAGCAAGGTCGTAATTTCTGTAATAAGGTTTGGAATGTATTCCGACTTATTAAGGGCTGGGAGGCTTCTGATATAGAACAACCGCTTCATGCAGAAATCGCAATTAAGTGGTTTGAACAGCAACTCAGTGCTACAGCTCTTGAAATAGATGACCTAATGAGTAAGTATCGCATTAGCGAAGCTCTTACTGCTATCTATAAACTTATTCGTGATGATTTCTCTGGTTGGTATCTAGAGCTTATCAAGCCTGCTTATGGACAGCCTATTGATACCAAGACATTGAGGAAGACTGAGCAGTTCCTTGAAACTCTACTTGCACAGTTGCATCCTTTCATGCCATTTATTACGGAAGAATTATGGCAGGCACTTAAGGAGCGTCAGGAGGGAGAGAGTCTGATGGTAACACTTATTCCAGAAGCAGGCTCTGTGGATAATGCTTTCCTTGCACGTTTTGCCCAAACACAAGAAATAATATCTGCTATTCGTAATATCCGTACGAGCAAAAATCTCTCTCCAAGAGAAGAGCTTGTATTGGAGGTTGCTCCATCTTATGCTGATGATATGGATGCTGTCCTTATGAAGCTAGCAAACCTTACCGAAATTCGTCGTTCAGAGGAAAAGAGTGAAGGTTCTATTAGTTTTGTGATTGGCACAGATGAGTTTGCTGTCCCAATGGCAAATCTAATTAATGCAGAAGAAGAAATTAAGAAGCTGGAGGAAGATTTGGAATATCAAAAGAAATTCCTCTTGGGAGTAGAGAAGAAGCTAAGCAATGAAAACTTTGTCGCTCGTGCACCAGAGCAGGTTATCGCGCTTGAGCGAAAGAAGAAAGCAGATGCCGAGAGTCGTATTCAGACTATTGAACAGAGCTTAAAACAACTGAAGGGTTTACTCTAAACTTAGATAATGGTTATATGGATGCTAATAACAAAGAACATCAGATTTTAGAGAAGCTATTTCTGTCGCTCCTTGATGATACTAATCCCGATCGTGTACAGAGCGGTATTTCGGACCTCTTTATCCGAATTAATTCTGAAACGGGTGAAGTAGTCCTTTATGGTGATGATGAAGAGCAACAGCTTGCTTCGACTGTTATCTTTTCATGGGTTGGATTGTCTGATAAGCCAACTAAAGAAATGATTAGATGCCTCAAAACTGTTATCTCAAGCCTGGAAGGTAAAGGATACTGGGATAGTGAACTTTTTGAGCGTCCTTTTTCTGTTGTTTTAGTTAATGATGCGTTTGAAAGTATTGATGAACTGCTTTTCTTAGATGATGAACTGATTAAGGTCTCGCTACCATTATTAGAAAATCTAGACGAAGAATTGAATAGTTTTATCAATCAACTTCTAAGCAAATAGACTAGTATTATCGGAGGTAAGTTGCTATTATGACTAATAGTTTTCTTACCTCCGATATTTTTACTCTTAGTGAAGCAGAAATACTCTATAAATTGTAGTGATGCTGTGCTTTACTCTTAGTTTTTTTAGGCAAATAAAAGATGTATCTTTGCTCAAAAGATTTATAACAATAAGATATAGAGATTATGGCAACTAAAGCCAATGACTTTCGAGTAGAAAGTGACTTGATCGGTGAACGCCAGATCAGTAATGATTTCCTCTATGGAGTTCAGACTCTTAGAGGAATAGAGAACTTCAATATTAGCGGTTTCCGCTTGTCTTCTTACCCTTTGTTTATTCATGGGTTAGCCTGGACAAAAGCCGGTGCTGCTATCGCAAACCATCGTCTAGGATTGCTTTCTGATGAACAGAAAGAAGCAATCTTACAAGCCTGCAATGAACTTCTTGAAGGAAAGCATCACGAGCATTTCCCGATTGATATGATACAAGGAGGTGCAGGTACAACTACCAATATGAATGCAAATGAGGTTATTTGTAACCGAGCATTGCAGATTATGGGGCATCAGCCTGGAGAGTTTAAGTATCTTACTCCTAATGACCATGTAAATGGCTCTCAGTCTACTAATGATGCTTATCCCACAGCTATCCATCTTGGTTTATATGCATCTCATCTTAAGCTAAGACCTCATTTACTTGATTTGATAGACTCACTTAAGCGTAAAGCTGATAGTTTTGCTCATGTCTTGAAAATGGGACGCACACAGCTCCAAGATGCTGTGCCTATGACCTTAGGTCAGACTTTCTCGGGATTCGCTTCGATACTAGAGCATGAAATCAAGAACTTAGATTATGCTGCAGAGCAGTTCCTATCAATCAATATGGGAGCAACAGCAATTGGTACGGGTATCTGTTCAGAACCTGAATATGCAGACTATTGTACAGAGGCTATTGCTCAGATTACGGGTTGGAATGTAGTTAAAACTGATGACTTAGTTGGAGCTACAAGCGATACTAGTGAGATGATTGGTTACAGTTCTGCTCTACGTCGTCTTGCCGTTAAGGTCAATAAGATTTGTAATGACTTACGCTTGCTCTCAAGTGGTCCTCGTTGCGGTTTAGGAGAAATAAATCTGCCAGCTATGCAACCAGGTTCCTCTATCATGCCAGGAAAGGTAAATCCTGTTATCCCAGAGGTTATGAGTCAAGTTTGCTATAAGGTAATGGGTAATGACCTTTGTGTAACTATGGCTGGTGATGCTTCTCAGATGGAGCTTAATGCAATGGAACCAGTGATGGCGCAATGTTGCTTTGAGTCTATTGATTTACTTATTAATGGGTTTGATACGCTACGTCGCTTGTGTATCGACGGCATTACGGCGAATGAAGACAAATGTCGTAGTTACGTGCATGATAGCATTGGAGTCGTAACAGCACTCAATCCTATTATTGGATATAAGAACTCAACAAAGATTGCTAAGGAAGCGCTCGAGACTGGTCGAGGTGTATATGAGCTCATTATTGAGCATGGTATTCTTACCAAAGAAGATTTGGATAAAATCCTTGAGCCAGAGAATATGATACGCCCTGTACGTTTAGATATTAAGCCTCTAAAGTAAGCTTTTCAGGTATACAGTAAAAGGGAAACGGCTTAATCGATTTAAATCGGTTAAGCCGTTTCCCTTTTATCGCAATAATAATCTTTTGTTTATCTTCTCCAAAAGTAGGGAGTTAAGATGCTGATGACAGTGAATACCTCTAAACGACCTGCTAGCATAAGGAAAGAAAGTACAGCCTTAGTAAAGTCTCCTGCTTCTGCTACATTGGATACGTATTTGCCTATTCCTGGTCCGGAGTTACTGACACAAGACACTGCTATGCTAACGCTAGAGTCAAAATTATTGCCATCAAGAGTAATTAGTATGGCTCCAGAGATGATTAGGAATACATACAGAACGCAGAATGCAAGAATTTGATGTACAATACTAATACTTAGCTGCTTCCCGTTGATGAGTACAGGTGTCAGCATGTGTGGGCGTATCTGCTTCTTAAACTCATTAGCAAGGTTCTTAACTAGTACGATAAAGCGAGCCATCTTGAGACCTCCAGCTGTAGAGCCCGTACATCCATTGATGAACATTAGAAGTAGAGCTATGAACCAGAAAAATGGTTGCCAAGCTGTGATATCTGCTGTTAATAAGCCTGTACTAGAGCCTAATGAAACGCATTGGAATACTGATTTACGGAAGGTTTCCTCTATTGTGGAGTAAGCTCCTATATGCCAAAGCCAAATAGCTGTTACGAGTGTCGTAAGGACAATAAATCCTGTAAACCATCTAAATTCCTCATCCATGATAAGCTTAATAGGCTTGCCAAGAATAGCAAAGTAAATAAGCGTCATATTAAGGCTACCTGTATACATGGCTATTGTGAGTACATACTCTGTATAGGGGCTATTAAAATAGGATACTCCTGAGGTGTAATTGGAATATCCTCCCGTAGAGATACTCGTACAAGCATGGCAGATAGAGTCAAAAAGCCCCATAGGACCTAGCCATAGTAGTAATGCGAAAAGGGCTGTTTCTAAGATATAAACTTGTGTGAGCCTCTTGGCTACATCTGATATTTTAGGTAGAAACCGGTCGTGGGTTATTCCTGTCGTTTCTGCATTAAAAATATGGCTAGCTCCTCCAGAGAAGATGGGAATAAGTGCTACGGTGAAAACAACGATACCTATACCTCCTTGCCATTGTAGTAGAGCTCGCCAAAGCATAAGTCCTTTACCTAAACTTTCTATGTCGGCATAAGCTGTAGCGCCCGTGGTAGTATAACCTGATATCGTTTCAAATAGAGCTGAGAAAAAATTGCCCGTTATGCCCGTCTTAAGAAGGAAGGGAATGGCTCCTAGTAAAGACAGTACAAGCCATGTAATGGTTACGGATAGCATTCCTTCTCTACGACCTATTCTAATGTCTGTGCGGTTCTTTCCCAGAAGTTGGCAAATGACTCCAATGGTCAAGAATGCAAGTGTCCCTACGCCAAAGGGGAGGGCAGACTCTCCATAGTATACAGAGATAAGTAGACAAAGAATAGTGATAGGTACTTCAAATAAACACATTTTACCGATGACACCAACGATAAAATGTGTGTTAATTTTGCGAATACTATCAAGTTTCTTAGTGGAATAATTTCTTGAGTCGTTCCAAGGATACATCATGATAGAAGACTATAATACGAGCAAACTCCTCTATGACTGTTTCACCATTTATCATTTGAGGTACTCCGTTGTGGAGCATACCACCAAAGGTAAGATTACGAGGAAGGTCAAGATCTTTAACGCGTTTGCCTATGAGTGGAGATTGACGTTCGACAACGAACTCTGCAACTTCAGCATTGACCATAGGAAGAAATACAAGATAGCCCATTGCTTGACCAAGAAGCATACGATAGATATGCCCTGCCGCTAATTGCTTTTTATTGATTAGAGTACCAATATCTAAGCGATATGCAAGCGGTATGTAGTCAATATTTTCTTCTTTAGCTATTGTCTTGAAGACGTTGAAACGTTTCGCAGCTAAGCAAGCCAATATATTAGCTTCACTATGCTCGGTTAAGGCAACAAAGACTTGAGCATCATTTAACCCAACTTCTCCAATGATTTCAGGGTCACGTCCATCGCCATGAAAAACAGATACATTGCTTGGTAGTTCCTGTGATAATCGAGCGCACTTTTCTTTGTCACTATCAATAACACATATTTTGATGTGGGGAGGAATGCGCTTAATCGTTTGTTTGGCAACGCGGTTCCCTCCCATGATGACCATCTTCTTAATCGGAACTAAGCGTTTCCCCGTTAATTCGCGGATTTTATCAACTTGGTCGGCAGTGCATGTGAAGTAAACCAAGTCGTTGTGCATGATTTGAGTACTACCATTAGGAATAATGGTTTCTAAATCTCGTTTTATCGCTACAATATGATAGAACTTTCCGCCATCTAGCTGGTCGTTTCCTTTTAGTTCATGAAGATACTTACCAACGATGGGTGCGCCATCACGAACTTTTACCCCAACTAGAATAACAGACCCATTAAATAGTTCAATGTACTGTCTAGCCCAAGGGTTAAGAGTACTTGACGCGATTTCTTGAGCCGCAAGTTCTTCTGGGTAAATTGTTTGGTCAATACCAAAACGAGCACATACTTCGCTATATTCAGCTTCTAGATACTCTGGATTATTGACTCGAGCTATTGTGTGTTTCGCTCCAACTAGCTTGGCTATGGAGCAGGCAATCATGTTGGTTGATTGGTCTGGTGTAACAGCAACAAATAAATCAGCTCCCGGTACGTAAGCGGCCTCTTGGTCTTCAATAAGCAATGGATTGCCTGCAACGACGAGAGCTTCAATAGAACCTTTTACTTCATCTAGTCGTTTGGCATCAGTGTCCATCAGCACGATATTTTGCTCCTCATGAGTAAGCATTTGAGCTAAATGAACGCCTACTTCGCCAGCACCAGCAATGATAATTTTCATAATCTACCTAACTATGTATTAGAGTCTGAAAAAGCCTTTTTGCAACATTCGTAGATACTTAAATCATCAAGACCACACATTTCTCTTTGTTCCTTTGGGGTAGCATGAGGAATAAAGTTGTCAGGTATTCCTAATCTGAAAACTCTATGGTTATGATGATTATCCACAATATAGTCTGTGATTGCAGAGCCTATCCCTCCGATTAGTGTACCTTCTTCAACCGTAATGATTGTTTGGTATCTCTTGAGGATATTATCAAGAAGTTCTGTATCTAGAGGTTTGGCGAAAACCATATCTGCATGACCAATATGAATGTGCTCCTCGTTAGCTAGTTGCTTCACAATAGACTGAATGTTTACACCTATAGGACCGATGGAAAGAACACAAACCTTTTCTCCTTCAGAGAGCATACGTCCTTTTCCAAACGGATAATGCTCCATAGGGCATTGCCAGTTTACAACGGAGCCATTTCCTCTAGGATAGCGTATTGCGATAGCTCCATCCCAATCCTTGTAGGCTGAATACATCAAATGGCGAAGTTGAACCTCGTCCATAGGAGCGCAAACGCTCATATTGGGGATTGTTCGTAAGTATGCAATATCAAACGCTCCCTGGTGTGTAGCTCCATCTTCTCCAACTAAGCCCGCTCGGTCCAGGCAAAATATAACCTTAGTCCCTTGAAGGGCAACATCATGAATAAGCTGGTCATAAGCTCGTTGCATGAAGGTTGAGTAGATATTGCAGAATGGAATTAGTCCTTGCGTCGCTAGTCCCGATGCGAAGGTTACGGCGTGTTCTTCAGCAATGCCAACGTCGTAAGCTCTTTTTGGGAAAGCTTTCATCAGCATATTCATAGAGCAGCCACTAGGCATAGCAGGAGTAATCCCAACTATACGCTCATCTTGTGCCGCTAACTCTACAAGTGTATGTCCAAAGACATCTTGAAATTTTGGGGGAGTAGGGTTGTCCTTAGCAATACCAAGGCGTTCTCCCGTATTTACATCAAATTTCCCCGGAGCATGCCATACTGTAGGTGAAGCTTCTGCATGGCTGTATCCCTTACCTTTGGTTGTGCTGATGTGCAAAAGCTTAGGTCCTGAAGTATCTTTGATATCTTGAAGGACATGTACAAGTTCGATAACATTGTGTCCATCGACAGGACCAAGGTAGCGTAAACTGAAACTATCAAAGATGGTGTTTTGCCTCGCTACGAAGCTCTTTAGTTTGTTGTTGATACTCTGTAAGTCTTTATGAGCATCTTTCCCAAAAACTTTAAGCTTGCGTAAGCCCTTGTACAGACTTCCTCTGAAGGTGTTATAAGTATGACTAGTAAGAAGCTTAACCATATATTTATTTAAGCCTCCTACATTTCTATCTATGGAAATATTATTGTCATTGAGGATAATAAGCAAATCATTATCAAATGAAGATGCATTATTAAGTCCTTCAAAAGCCATTCCTCCAGTCATAGAGCCATCACCAATAACGGCAACGACTTTTCTATCTTCCCCTTTGACTTTAGCTGCTACAGCCATTCCAATAGCCGCACTAATGGAGTTAGATGCATGTCCTGCAGTAAAGGTATCGTATTCGCTTTCGCTAGGATGGGGAAACCCAGCTAATCCATCTTTCTTTCGGAGCGTATCGAATTGCTTACGACGCCCTGTCAAAATCTTATGGATATAAGCTTGATGTCCAACATCCCAAACGATTTTATCGTAAGGGGTGTTGTACACGTAATGCATTGCTACTGTTAGCTCTACGACACCTAGGTTACTCCCTAGATGTCCAGGATTAACAGATAGAGACTCTAAAAGGAAGTTACGAATCTCAGTACATAGCTGAGGTAGTTCTTCAATCTTGAGTTTTTTTAAGTCTTGAGGATTATCTATTTGTTCCAGTAATTTCATATTGAAGCGATTATGCCAGGGAAACTCTCTTCAGTTGCTCAACGAGCTCCATTTCTGTGAGAGTTTGCTGTTCTCCCGTGGTCATATTCTTTACTGTGATGGTGTTATTCTTGATTTCGTCTTCTCCGATGAGAGCGACAAAAGCTATCCCGCAGTTATTCGCATAAGTCATTTGCTTTTTGATTTTTACTGCATCAGGATATAGTTCTGTACGAATACCAGCCTTGCGTAAGCGAGCAACTAAAGGAATAAGCTTACTAGCTTCGTCTTCTCCGAAGTTGACGAACATGAGGTCTGTGGCGCTGTTAAGTTCTTTAGGGAATAAATCTAGCTCTGCCAAAACATCGTAGATACGGTCTGCTCCAAAAGAAATACCGACACCACTCATACCCTCTAGCCCGAAGATACCTGTTAGGTTATCATAGCGACCTCCTCCAGAGATACTGCCGATTTGAGCATCCAAAGCCTTTACTTCTAGAATTGCACCAGTATAGTATGATAGTCCTCTAGCTAAGCTAAGGTCAATGCAAACCTCCGTGTTTAGCTCTAGGGAGGCTGTATTCTTGATAATGTAGCGTAATTCTTCTACACCAAGTAAGCCTATTTCGCTAGCACTTGTACTTTGAGAGAAGTAATCAGCAAGCCAATTTAGCTTTTCTTCGTTACTGCCTTGTAAAAGTAGTATTGGTTCAAGACGTTCAAGCTGACTATCTGTAAAGCCCTTAGATTGTAGTTCTAAGCGTACTTTGTCTAGTCCGATTTTATCGAGCTTGTCTATGGCTGTCGTGATATCAATTAGTTGCTCTTCTGCACCAATAGACTCTGCAATACCTGCAAGTACCTTGCGGTTGTTTAGAAGAATACGTGTACGTATGCCCAGCTGAAGGAATACTTCATTAATAATCTGAATAAGTTCAACTTCATTGATTAGAGATGTTGAACCGATTATGTCTGCATCGCACTGATAGAATTCACGATAGCGACCTTTCTGAGGTCTATCAGCACGCCATACAGGTTGGATTTGATAGCGACGGAAAGGAAAACTTAATTCTTCCTTATGCATAACTACATAGCGAGCAAAGGGAACAGTCAAATCATAACGTAGTCCCTTTTCACTAAGCTTATTAGCAAGTTTGAGGGTATTGCGTTGCACTAGCTCTGCGTCATCTATTCCTTTTAGATAATCACCCGAGTTAAGAACCTTGAAGAGAAGTTTATCTCCTTCTTCTCCGTACTTACCCATTAAGGTTGATAGATTCTCCATTGTAGGAGTTTCTATTTGTTGATATCCATAGAGGGCATAAACAGAGCGTATTGTATTGAATATATAGTTGCGTCGAGCCATTTCTACTGACCCGAAATCCCTCATTCCTTTAGGGATGCTAGGCTTTTGCATAATTAGAATCTATTTTCTAGTTAAATGATAGTATACAGAGTCAAGTTCATTCTTTTCATCTTGACCGATTTGTTCTTGTTTCAGTATATTCCAGTCTGTAAGTTTCCACTCAGGGAAGCGTGTATCTGCTTCGGGGTAGGATTTATGGACTAGGGTTATATGAAGTTCATCAGCAAGAGGAAATGTTTTTTTGTAGATTTCTCCACCTCCAATAATATAGACTATATCCTCATCGGATGTAGCCTTTAGAGCTTCATCAATATCTGAATAGACTTCGGCATCTTTCAAACTTTTTAGTTGCCTACTAATAACGATGTTTCTCCTATTAGGGAGTGCCCCATTGGGGAGAGAATCGTATGTTTTGCGCCCCATAATAATGGTATGACCTGTTGTTATAGCTTTAAAGCGTTTAAGGTCTGAAGATAAATGCCATAATAAGTTACCTTTATCTCCGATGGCTCTGTCCTCAGCAACTGCTACGATTAGTGAGATTTTCATACTAATAGGAAAGACATTGATTAGATAGAAACCTGCCCTGCTATATGTGGGTGTGGGTCGTAATCTTCTAGACTAAAGTCTTCAAACTTGAAGTCATTGATACTTTTGACTTCAGGGTTGATACGCATCTTAGGGAGCTTGCGTGGTGCTCTACTGAGTTGTTCTTTTACTTGCTCAAGGTGATTAAGATAAATATGAACATCTCCGAAGCTATGGATAAACTCCCCAACTTCAAGACCAGTTACTTGAGCTATCATCATGAGGAGTAGAGCATAGGAAGCAATGTTGAAGGGTACTCCTAGGAATACATCTGCACTCCGCTGATAGAGTTGCAGGCTTAGTTTGCCTTCTGATACATAAAACTGCATCAAGCAATGACAGGGAGCTAGTGCCATATCACTGATTTCTGCCACATTCCAAGCTGTCACGATTAAGCGACGACTATCTGGATTGTGCTTAATCTCCTCTATGACCTCTTTAATTTGGTCAATAGTCTCGCCCCCATATCCTTTCCAACGTCTCCATTGTGCACCATATACGGGACCAAGGTCGCCATGTTCATCAGCCCATTCGTTCCAAATACGCACGCCATGCTCCTGTAGATATGCAACGTTTGTGTCTCCTTTGAGAAACCAAAGAAGTTCGTGGATAATGCTTTTTAGATGAAGCTTTTTAGTCGTAATGAGAGGAAAGCCTTCACTGAGGTCAAAGCGCATCTGATATCCAAATGTGCTAATTGTCCCAGTGCCAGTCCTATCGCTTTTCTGAGTTCCTTCAGTTAGGATATGCTGGAGGAGTGATAAATACTGCTTCATGACATTGATTTAATTGCACAAAGGTAATATATTCCTTTTAATGTCTGAGGACTGCAACGTCTTTAATCAGCATGAGTTCAGGTTTGTAGCTGAGCTTGCTTTTACGTAAGCCTTCGAGCCCTAAATCTTCTTCTCTATTGATGTAGGTATATTGCTCAGGTATGCGCTTAGCAAACTCCCGATTAATCATTGCAAAAGCTCCTTCGTAACTAATGTCCGCTTTTTCAACATGAATATCAAAGGTATCTTGATTGATAGGGCTACCAAAGGTAAATGCAATAATCTTGCCGTCTACGCGTAAAGCTCCAGTGAGTAAGCCTAGTTCTTCTCTATGACGAAGGCATTTCTCTATCATCTTTTGCTCTGCAAGTCTACTGCTATCAACTTCCTTGTGCTCTAACCAATCTTGACCAAGTGCTAAACATTCTTCTAGATTAGCGTCAGTTATTTCCTCAAATTGGTATTCTGGATATAACTTCTCAAACTTGTTGATATGGTTGCGTTTAGGTTGGAGATGCTTTCCCGAAAGAGAAACCATCTTTTCTCGAAGATATACATAGTCCTCAGCTCCCATATCGTGGATATACTCAAATGTCCCTTCTGAGAATTGGTCAATAATATCACGACAAGTAGGAGATATTCCCATCAGAATAAGGGGGAAACCATTGTCTAGACTAATTTGGTTGAGTTGATGTATAACCGTCTTAAACTCTTTAGTACAACCACAGACAGGCATAAGGTAAGCGGGGTGATTGTGTGTCGCTGGTTGAAAGCGGATAGCAAGACTATCTGCTACTATAGCCCAACTTGTTTGATAGCGTTCGCTCCAGCCATAAAGATTGGCAAATGATAAATCGCATATTTGCGATGCTCCATGAAGAGTGTACTTCTGAATTATTTCCCTGTCTTCAAGTGTAATCGGCTTAAAAACTATATTTTCCATATTAATAGAAAGCCTTAAAAGTCCTTTCTTGTTCACTCTAGGCACTAAGTTATAACAAGGGAAGGTGTAAAATAGAATGGTAGTTTAAGATAAATAGTAGTTTACTAGTAAATTCTGCAGCACACGGCTGAAGTCTGTACAAACTACAGCTGAAGTTTGTGCAGACTACACGTGTAGTTTGTACAGACTTCGCTGAGGTTTTGAGAATAGGAAA
>RBKG01000186.1 GCA_003640335.1 Porphyromonas sp. | reverse complement strand
AGTTCTTCTCCTAGAATATCAACCTTGTATGAAGTGCCATTTACTTCTACTGCAGCAGTATTTCCGTCTAGGTCAATCACAGCAACTGTATATTCGTTGCCGTTGATACTATACTTGTATTCTTTCATTGTCTAATTTAATTTTAGTGGTTACTAGCGAGGTAGAGGACGCATCATCTGAGTCTTGAGATTCCAAGCAGTAGGCGTACGCTTGAATGTTAGGACGAAAGACTCTTGATCGTGCGTGTGCTTGCCTAATTCTTCATGCAGTGCGTAAGCAATAGCTGCAAAGACTTCTTTTTCGTTCATCTCTGTTGTTTATTTATGGATATTGGCGTAAGCATTGACCTTTGTAATTCCATAGAGTAGGGCGATGTCTGATGGTGAGCTTATAGCTCTCAACAAAGTCGTGCTGAGTATTCAGATAGCTGTGTAAAGCTATTGAAATAGCTGCAACAGTTTCTTCTGAGATATTCATCTGCTCTTTGGAGATACTAAGAGCGATAGCAGCCATTATTTCTGGAGCCACCTTAGTATCGAGGCTCTGGTTCCCTTGGAGTGTTTGCGTCTTATCCTTGACTAACTGAGACTTGTTGTGTATTTTATTCAAATATCCGCCTAGCAGGTTAAAGACAAGCACAAGGAGAATAAGAGCCGTAAATACAACAGAAATAGCTGTTAGTGTTAAGACGATACCTAGTGGATCTTTTTGTTGCAACTGCGCTACGTTCCCTCCATGAGCATGGAGGAGAGACGTAGACAGGATAAAGCAATAAGATCCTACGAGTATTTTAGTCGCAATCGTTGCCATAATGACCAGAGGACTTACGCAGGTTATTGTCAGTGATTACAGAGGAAGGTTATCGTGCTTCTTAGCAGGAATAGTCTGCTTCTTAGTACGTAACTGTTCTAATGCACGTATGATGCGGAAACGAGTGTTGCGTGGCTCGATGACATCATCCATAAATCCGTAAGAAGCAGCATTGTATGGGTTTGCAAATGCCTTACGGTACTCTTCTTCCTTCTGAAGAGCAGCTTCAGCAGGATTTTCAGCTGCAGCAACTTCCTTAGCAAAGATAACTTCAACAGCTCCACTTGGACCCATAACTGCGATTTCAGCGCTAGGCCAAGCTAGATTTACATCAGAACGCAGGTGCTTAGAGTTCATTACGATGTATGCACCACCATAGCTCTTACGAAGTGTAATTGTAATCTTAGGTACAGTAGCTTCTCCGAATGCATAAAGAAGTTTTGCACCATGTACGATAACACCGTTATATTCTTGACCTGTTCCTGGAAGGAAGCCTGGTACGTCTACTAGTGTAACTAGAGGAATATTGAATGCGTCACAGAAACGTACAAAACGAGCAGCCTTACGAGAAGCGTTGCTGTCTAGAGCACCAGCCATTACCATAGGTTGGTTAGCTACGATACCCACGCTCTGACCATTGAAACGAGCAAATCCGATGATGATGTTCTTAGCATAGTCCTTGTGAACTTCAAGGAATTCTCCATTATCAACAAGAGTGCCAATTACATCATACATGTTGTAACCCTTATTAGGCTGATCTGGAATGATAGTATTCAAGATGTCATCTACACGGTCAATAGGGTCTGTGCACTCTACGACAGGAGCTTCTTCCATATTGTTTTGAGGAATGAAGCTGAATAGATGACGGATTAGGCGTATACCTTCCTCTTCGCTATCAACAGCAAAGTGAGTTACACCACTCTTGCTAGCGTGTACACTTGCACCTCCAAGTTGTTCTTGAGTTACATCTTCACCTGTAACAGTCTTTACTACCTTAGGACCAGTTAGGAACATATAGCTAGTACCCTTAACCATAATAGTGAAGTCTGTTAGAGCTGGAGAATATACAGCACCACCAGCACAAGGACCAAAGATAGCTGAGATTTGAGGAACTACCCCAGAAGCAAGGATGTTATTTTGGAAAATATCTCCATAACCTTGTAGGGCATTGATACCTTCTTGGATACGTGCACCACCAGAGTCGTTAAGACCAATAACAGGAGCACCTTGTTGCATAGCAAGGTTCATAATCTTAACAATCTTACTAGCGAGCATTTCTCCTAGTGAACCTGCTACCACTGTGAAGTCTTGTGCGAATACATATACAAGACGACCATCGATAGTACCATAACCAGTAACGACACCATCACCGAGGTGCTTTACTTTGTCAACACCAAAGTTTGTGCTACGGTGAAGTACGAAAGTATCAATTTCTTCAAAACTACCTTCATCAAGAAGAAGGGCAATACGTTCGCGAGCAGTAAGCTTACCTTTGGCATGCTGGCTGTCGATTCTCTTTTGACCACCGCCTAGGTGTGCTTCTTGGCGGAGCTTAATAAGCTCTTTAATCTTTTCTAATTGAACACTCATAATCTATTTGTTCGTTTATTTATTTACCTTACTCTTTGGTCCTAGCTCCTCACGAGGAAGGGATAGGAACAAATGAAAAAGACCTCTAATACCTGCAAGAAGAGGTATTAGGGTCTCTTAAATTTACAGATTCTTGTAATCGCAGAATTCCGTAAGTACACCCATTGTGCTCTTAGGGTGTAGGAAACCGATATTTAGGTTTTCTGCTCCAAGACGAGCCTTCTTGTCAATAAGACGAACACCCTTAGCTTCAGCTTCTTCAAGAGCTTCCTGAGTATCTGGCACATTGAATGCAATGTGATGGATGCCTTCTCCGCGAGTTTCAATGAACTTAGCGATAGTGCTCTCTGGGCTAGTAGCTTCTAGAAGTTCGATTTTAGTCTGACCAACTTTGAAGAATGCTGTTTTTACCTTTTGGTCTTCTACAACCTCAATGTTGTAACACTTAAGACCAAGAATACCTTCGTAGTAAGGAAGAGCTTCTTCGATGCTCTTTACTGCAATACCTAAATGCTCAATGTGAGACAGGTTCATAGCTAAAAAATCTTTTATAAAAATTCTACTTTGCTTAGCATTTCAAAAGCTAAGCTTTGTCCGTTTATATGTGCAAATGTAATGAATATATCTATATAGTCAAGAGCATAATCAAAAAAAGATTATACAATAGAGTTTACTTGTTAGATATATTATTTTTATTTGAGTACCAACTCAAGTAATTTGTGCTGATTAAGATAGCCAACAAGCTTTTGTCCAATCTTACAAGCCCCAACGCCAGCAGGTGTACCTGTGAAAATAAGGTCTCCTATTTTTAATGTATGTTGCTGACTGATGTAGGCGATAATTTGGTCAATCGAATGAATCATCTCATCGCTAAAGGCATGTTGAACGAGTTGATTGTCGCACTCTAGCTTTAGTTCTACAGCCTTGTCTGGGAAGCTGAGCTCTTGTTTGTTAATCCATTCTCCGACAACAGCAGAGCCATCAAATGCTTTACTCCTTGTCCATGGTTCACCTCTCTTTATAGCCTCTCTCTGAAGGTCTCGAGCTGTAAAATCTATACCGATACTTAAGTTGTCGTAATACCTATGCGCAAAGCGTTCGGCTATGCATTTGCCTACCCGATTGATTTGAACTACAATTTCTGCTTCGTATTCTAACTCATTAGTCCAGTCGGGAATATAATATGGGTGTCCTAAGCGATGCAACGAATCTCCTTTATGGAAGATAATGGGGTCTGAAGAAGGAGATAATATTTTAGAACTTATGCTTGAGCTTTCATTCTTATGAGAAGGGTAGTTGAACCCTACGGCAAGGATTTTCATAAACTAAGCATTATTGTCTAAAGATTGTAAGGCCGAATTGTTGCAACGCTCTCTCATTCGAGTAAATATAAGAGCTAAATGAGCGTACATGGAAGTGTTTTGTACCACAACATGCTGAGGAGCTTTGATACGCACAGGGGTAAAGTTCCATATGGCAGAGAAGCCTTTTTGCGTTAGCATATCAGTCGTATCTTGAGCCTGTAAGATAGGAACCGTTAAAATAGCAATATTGACTTCTTCTTTACTTTTAATGCTACTTAATTCGTCGATGTGATAAATCGGAATATCACCAATGTATGTGCCTACGATATTAGGATCGATATCAAAACCAGCTACGATATCTAGACCAAATTGCTGTAGCCCTTTGTCCGAAAGTAGAGCACTACCGAGACTACCTACACCTATAAGTACAGCTTTATGAGTTTGTGTGAAGCCTAGAAATACTTCAAGCACTTGAATGAGTTCGTGCGTAAGGTATCCTACACGCGTACGCCCTTGTATATTGACGCATGATAAATCTTTGGCGACAACAGACTGTTCAACCCCTACGCCATCGGCAATTCCCGTTGATGAGATGTAGCGTTTTCCTGAAGCAAATAAGAGCTTAACATAAGATAGATACCATGGTAGGCGTCTTAGCGTAGGCTCAGGTATTGGGCGGTTTGTCTTACTTTCTCTCCTGCTTTTGCTCATAAGTATTGTTATTTTTGGGAGCAAAGATACTTAAATTGAGAGAAATTTCCATAATTGAAGATGCTTCTAAAGTTTGTTTAACTTTTTGGTAGACATCTTCTATTGGCATGACGTCCATATCTGTTTCCAAGAAGGCGTGTCCTGCTTGGAAGGCAAAAGTTAATGCTTCAGGATTGTAATACTGCCCAAAACTAAGAAAGCAACCCGCTTTAATAAGTTGCTCTGCGACATTTTTGTTTTTTCGGAACCCATGGATAAGCCAAGGTTGAGTAGGCTTGTAGATTTTCTTTAGATTGAGGAGCTCGTTGTATGCCTTGACGCAATGGATGATAAGCGGTTTATGCGTAAGTTCACTCAGCTTAATTTGTTTGATGAAATACTGCTTTTGGATGTCAAAATCCACTTGAGAGTATTTATCTAAGCCGCATTCGCCAATAGCCCATACCATAGGCTCTCGTGTTATTCTTTGGCACAATAAAGCGTAAGCTTCTTCTGTCATGTCTTCAGGATAGCATGGGTGCAATCCGATAGAGTAGAAGCCTTGTGTGCTGAGAGTCTCTATGGGTCTATAGCTTACTCTGCTATCAATGTTGTGAGCTTCACGAGCATAATGGGTATGTATATCGAGATAATGCATAGGCGTTTAAGGTACGGGGTCATAACCATGTCCACCCCAAGGATGACAACGCAATATTCTTTTTGCGGCTAGCCATGTTCCTTTCCAAGGTCCATGCTTTTTAATAGCTTCAAGCGCATAGGCTGAGCATGTGGGAGAGTATCTACACATTGGTGGTAGTAGCGGAGAGATACACTTGCGATAGAAGTATATTGGGATAAGAAATATCCA
>RBKG01000078.1 GCA_003640335.1 Porphyromonas sp. | reverse complement strand
GTTGGCTTACCTTATGACAAGTTTGGGTTATGTACATAAGTAATTTCTCAGATTCACTAGGCGCAAGCTCCGTCCAGAGTTCTCTAGCTAGCGTAATGCGTTCTATAACTTCGTGAGTCGCGTCTGTGCAAGCAAGTTGAGTCGCGATGTCGTGAAGGAACTGCTTATTCATCGTAACTTTCTTGCTGTGTGTATCCATATTCCCCTCTGCCAACTTAACAGCCTTTCCTAACATAATACCCATAATTATATGAGGGATATTAGCTGATGCTAGCTTCTCAAGTGTTTCGCCAATGAAATTACCATACTGAACAAAGCATTGTGGTGGTAGCTCGGGGTGAGCTGCCTTCAAGTACTTTTCACTCTTAGCTCCGCTGTTAATGACAATTGTATCTGCTCCTAGTGCAAGGGCAACATCAGCTTGTCTGACGATAGAGGCAATGAACGCATCTAGAGAGAATGGTTTGACGACACCCGAAGTTCCGATTATGGATATACCATCGACAATGCCTAGGCGAGGATTAAATGTTTTGAGGGCTAATTCTCGTCCAGCAGGCACTATAATCTTGATGTTTACAAGATTATTAGGGTAGAAGCGTGTCGCTACCTCTGTCATCATGCGTTTAGGAGTCGCATTGATCGCAGGTTCACCTATCTCAATACCTAGACCCGGTAAGGTTACTTGTCCGACTCCTTCTCCTTGTAGGAAGCGTACCCCTTCTCCCGAAGATATTGTTACTTCACTCCATATCTCTGTCCCTTGAGTTACATCAGGGTCATCTCCGCTACGCTTCCTCATCATAGCTTTGTAGCCCTCTTCGGTCTGTTCTACGGCATCTATTGGGAGTGTTACCACCTCGCCAGACGGGAGTGTTACTTCTACCTCGGATACATGCTGACCCGTAGTAAGCGCAATGAGTGCAGCTGTTGTAGCAGCTGTTGCTGTTGTCCCAGTAGTATAACCAGTTTTAAGCGGGAAGAAATCAGGTGCAAGTGCTTCTACTTTTCTTCTAAGACCAACAGGACCATATACGGGTTGATAATGGCTAGGTAGGGCAGGACGCTGTAACACATAGATAGGAATTCCTCTTTCAATAGCTGGAGCAAGCTTCTCATCAAAGTATCCACTTGTACCACTATCTTTAGTTATGACTGCATCAGGTTGAATACGGTCATAAATCTCGGCATCATTCTGTTCCTCTCCGAGCTTCCAATAGAGTAGTTGTTCTCTAGGAAAGCCTTCGGCATCACTCTTCTCATGCGAGTCGTCTCTATCCAATATGCGGAAGTAACTCTCGTGCTTGCTCCAGAATGGTTTCAGTGGCTTTATGGTATTGACTCCAGTAAGAGCAAGTAGTCTGTGGCATGGTTGTGCTTCAAGCTTTTCAATCATATCGTCGTAGCTCGTACACTCAATGATGCCTTCTTGCTTCTTAGGGTAGACACGTTCATAACGGATAACGGGTGTACCTGTCTGTGCTGTAGCTAATCCAATCGTATTGTGCAGCACTGCCGCAAATGGGTGTGCTGCATCAATAACTAATTCGATATCATTCTGCTGTATAAAGTCAATGAGAGCTTCCTCTGTCATAGCACCAGTAAGACGAATGCCATGAACAAAGTCAACTTGCTGAAGGTCTCCCTTTGTAGAGTAATAATACTCCTTGCCACTTTCATCGAGGACTTGCGTAACTATACGCCCCTCTGTCGTTCCTCCAAAAACTAATATCATTTGTTTGGTGAAGTGTAATAAGTAATTGTACCAGCATTGAGCAATGTTTGATGGTCAAGTCTATATACGTTCTTAAAGTCCTTGCCTCCCACATTGATTTGCTTAAAGTAGGTGTCACTATCTTGCCCTTTGCGCTCAATCACTAGCTTTCCCTTAGGGTAGTACTTAGTGTCAAGATGTAGTGTAACCTTGCGGAATGTTGGTGTCGTGAGTGCATAGGTTGTACTACCAGGGCAATCAGGATAGAAGCCAAGCATTGAGAAAATAGCCCAAGCACTCATTGTCCCCGTATCGTCATTTCCGGGAATACCATCAGGCGCATTTTTATACACGGAGCTTAGAAGTTGCTTAATAATCTTCTGTGTACGCCAAGCCTGATTAGGGTAATAGGTAAAGAGATATGGATAGGCTATATCTGGCTCGTTCGCTGGGTCATAGTTATCTTTATCAAAGATACTTTGTAGGTGATTAGAGAATTTCTGTTCACCACCCATCAGCTTCGCTAAACCCTTAATATCATGAGGGATAAAGAATGAGTAATTGTAAGCATTACCTTCATGGAAACCTGGGTTAGGCTCAAAGTCTTTACCTAACTTAGGGTCAAATGGAGTCAGGAACTTACCATCGGGTAGGATTGGGCGAAGCAATTTGTAGTCTGCACTATAGAAATGCTTATAGCCCGTAGCACGTTTATCCATCGTCTTTGCTACATCTTTATGTCCCATAGCTTCGGCAAAGCGAGCCATATTCCAGTCTGCGATATAATACTCAAGAGAAGTCGAAACGGAATGCCCAAATTTTGTTCTAAGTGGAAGGTAGCCATACTTGATGTAGTCGCTCATTTCGGGGCGAAGTTTGTTGTTTGAGAGCGTTGTCGCTCCTTTCATCATAGCTTCATAGGCTAACTTAGTATCAAAGTCGCGAAGCCCTCTTTGCCAAGTGTCATTGAGTACAATGATGGAGGGGTCTCCCGTCATGGTCATAGTTTCTTTGCCATATAGCTCCCATTTGGGTAACCATCCACTTTCTTGATAGATATCAAGCATCGACTTGACCATATCCAGCTGCATGCGAGGATAGAGCACAGATAGTAGAGGGTGAACGTTGCGATAAGTGTCCCACAAAGAATATACTGTGTAGCGATTGTGATTGGTCTTTCCTGTTCTAAGGCTTTCACTTTGAGGATATTCTCCATTGACATCTTGCATGATGTTTGGATGAATGAGTAAATGGTAGAGAGATGTATAGAAGATGGTACGTTCATCTTGAGAACCTCCTTCTACTTCGACCTTGCTAAGAGCTTCTTCCCATTTATCTTCTGCACGCTTCTTCATAGCCGCAAAATCAATGCCTTGTTGCTCTGTATTTAAGTTTAGTAGAGCATTCTCAGCACTCACGAATGAGACAGCTGTCTGTACATAGATAGTTTCCCCTGGCTTGACATCATAACTAAACCACACTCCTACATCGTTGCCACTCATTTCTTTTCGATAATCAGGGTAGAGCTTGTATCGACCATTGTCATGGTCCCATTCAGCCTCAACACCTTTCATAGGAGGTTGCATCTTCCAGTAACCACTTTTGGGGGCTACTCGGCTGATACGCATAGCAAAGTATTGATTAAATACTGCTTGAGGGTTATAACAGAATGTCCCCATCAGCTTACTTCCGACAACGGTACTATCGTTAAGGAACTTGACTGTAGCTCCACTTTCATTAGTAAGTCCTTGTCCAAGATTAAGCAGGATATTGCCTTTGCCACCTTTCTCAAAAGTAAATGCCGTGAGAGATGTACGCTCACTAGCTGTTACTTCAGCCTTAATCTTATGTTTGTCTAGGTAAGCTGTATAGTAACCTGGATGCGCATGCTCTTGACTAAGAGTTGTACCGTAGTTCTGATAATTTACATCTAAACTGTCTGAAGATGCTGTAAGCAGAATGCTACTTAACTCAGGACAACCTACGCCACTGAGATTGACTTGAGAAAATCCTGTGAAGAATTTATTATCAGAAGAGTAGGGCGTACTCCACCAACGAGAGTCCTTTTCCCATTTATTGATATTTTCTCCACCCATAACATTAAATGGGGTAATACTCATCAAGCCATTAGGTACCACCGCTCCAGGGTTAGTTGTACCAAAGTTGCTTGTGCCGATAAATGGATTTACCTCGTCGATAAGTCGCTTTTTAGTTTGCGCGTTCAATAAAAGTGAACAACTAAAACCTATGCTTAGTGTAAGTATTTGTTTGAGATTATTCATGATATTAAGGTCTTAAGTTCTATAAACTAGAAACTTTGCATAGTACAGCATAAGCAAGGTTAGAAGTAACACATGCTTGTTCCATACTATGCAAAGTCATATAATTTAGTCTCTCTCTCCGAAGATGGCCGAACCGACACGAACGAGAGTGGCTCCATGCTTCAGTGCAATATGGTAGTCACTGCTCATACCTATTGATAGCTCTGTAAAGTCCTCGGGAGCTAATAGTAGACCACTTTGTTTGATGTCTGCGTGTAGTCGTGCAATCGTGTCAAACTCAAGAGCAATTTGAGCTTCATCGTCCGTATTTGTTGCCATAGCCATAAGTCCACATATACAAATACCATTGTATGCTTCAGGGTTGGCTTTTACTTTCTGTAATAGCTCAAACACTTCTTCGGGACTAAATCCACTCTTACTCTCTTCTCGCGCAATATGAACCTCGAGTAGGACATCTATTGTACGGTGATTTTTGAGCGCTTGCTTGTTAATTTCAAGAAGTAACTTCTCACTTGTAACGCTCTCAATCATGCCGATGAAAGGTGCGATATATTTGACCTTATTGGTTTGTAGTGGACCAATGAAATGCCATATAAGGTCAAGATACATTTCACCAAGTTCTGCATGCTTAGTGCTTAGTTCCTGTACACGACTTTCTCCGAAGAGTCTTTGCCCAGACTCGTATGCCTCGACAATCGCTTCGCTAGGGTGAAATTTGGATACGGCGACAAGACGAACACCCGCAGGTAAGGTCTGCTTGATTTCGTTAATCCGTTCTCCGATACTAAGGCTAGGACTCGGCTGACTCATAAGGTACAACATCCATGATTAGGGTCTCAGCGATAGACGCAATCTCATAATCTTGAGCTTCTTTGCCCAGTTGCTCTAAAAGATGGTTGAGTGCATTAGAGAGCGTATCGCTTTGGATAAGAATATTTATTCCTTTCTTTTTCTCCTTACCACTGCGTTCGTCTACGGTAATAATATTGACACGGGCTTTGAAGTAGCGGTCATGTTCATCATGATTGGTAAGGAACATTTCGGCGTAGAGAGCACGTCTGATATTAGTTACCTCTAGATTCCCCATAGATACGTATGGAGTAGCATACTCAATAATGCGCTTTTCTGCTTCGGTGAAGCTAAGTGCATTGATGAGATAGAGTTCATTAACCTTGTTTAAGCCTTGCTCAAGATTCTTATCATAAGAAACTTTGCATTCGTACCATTGAACCATTGGTGTATTTTAAATTATAAATTATTTCTGTTTGACAATACCTACAAAGATACGTATTATCTCAATATATAAATATAGGTAACCTAAAAATGGAG
>RBKG01000263.1 GCA_003640335.1 Porphyromonas sp. | reverse complement strand
TTCCTAGATTATTTTTCTGCTCTTCTTCATGTATGTAGATTTGACTTGTAGCAGGGTTTGCATGACGTGCGTATTTTTGTACCTCTGATAGAGTGTCAGCTATTCCAGCTTTCTTCATAGCTTTGTATGCTTCGGTTATACCTGTGTGTCTTAGACTATGAGCTGTTAGCCTTGGGCTATCAAATCCAGCTTGTTTAAAGCAATCTTTCATCATGGTACTTATTGTACGTGTGGTAATGCGTTTACCCTTGCTATTGTTGCTTGTAGAGGTAAATAGAGGGTCTTCAACCTTATTAGACTTACGATAGCTTAGATAGCTTGTAAGAGCCTTATATGAGGCTTCTGTGAGCTGTACAGGGGTATCTTTTTCTGTGTGTCCTTTACCTTGAACGTATAGATAGAACTTACCATCAATGTTTCTTATATCGCCTATATCAGCTCTGTGAACCTCAATAGTCCTTAGTGCTGTGGTAGTCATCAATAAGATAATAGCGTAGGTTCTAGCCCCTGTTTCGTTACTTGTATCAATAGATTTCAGAATTTCAGCAACCTGTGACAAAGAAAAGTTATCTTTCTTGTGTGCTTTGCTGATTTTTGCTCCTTTAATTCCTTTAGCAATGTTTGTATAACCAAACTCTACTTCAAGCCAATTAAAGAGCTGTTTAACTGCAATGACATAATTTTGTACTGTAGTAGGCTTTAGACCCTTATCTTTAAGATATTGCACGTAGCTTAGTATATCCGCTCTCTGAGGCTCTGTGATGCCTTTATCTGCTAGATATGTTAAGAATTGGCGTATCTCTCTTGTGTAAGTATCTTTAGTTGCCTGTGTCGTCTGTACAAAATCTATAAAACTATATAGATGTGTGCTTAGATTATTTTCCTTTTGAAGTGAGTACATTTCCTTACCTTTTCTACATTTATTGAGTTTTATACACAACTAAGTCAAGTATAACACGTCAAGTAGTAGTAGTCAAGGTAGATTTTAAAAGAAAAGCCTATAATATAAGCATTTCAGAGGGTTAAGACTGAAGAATTTTAATGGCATTTAGAATACGTTCTCTACGTGTTTTTGTTAGAGGGCTTCTTAGCCATTCCGTCAGAGTTTGACGAGAGACA
>RBKG01000051.1 GCA_003640335.1 Porphyromonas sp. | reverse complement strand
TTAGTATCCAGGGTTATTTTCTTTGCTCTCTTTGTTCTTATTCTTATCCAGTGCAGATGTAGGGTAAGGTAAGAGTTCAAGGCGTTTATCCCATACGAGGAGTGCTCCAGGATTATTGATAACATCAAATATTTGTCCCTTCATCACATTGCTTGCAGCGTCAAGTCCTTTATATCCGCCATTGCGAGTATCATCTTCATAGAGGCGTATATCATAGAAGCGCAATCCTTCTCCTGCAAGTTCTATACGGCGTTCATTACGAATAAAATCAAGAGCTTCATTTTTGCTAAGTGTACTAGGTACATGTGCCATCCCTACACGGTCGCGTAGCATATTGAGATACTTCTGAGCTTCTGCATCGTATCCAGTCGTTTGTGTATGACTTTCAGCATATATAAGATAAATCTCGGCTAAGCGCATAACAGGCCAGTCTACACCTGTGTAGAAGTAAGCTCCACGAGCGATAAGCTGGTCTGGAGAACTAAATTTGCGGAAGTAGTATCCACTCTTTCCGTAATTGTCGATGGTATGTTCATAGAAACTATACTCACCACGCTTGTAAATATCTACGGAAGAGAATGGGAAGATAATTGATGCATATAGTCTAGGGTCTCTGTTAAAGTACTGCTTCATAAAGTCAGTCTTCAGGATTTCATCAATATCCTTAGACGTTTGGGCTTCGGGCGTTATGGAATTGGCCTTGGCCTTGGTCTTTGTTGATTGATAAATATCTTTAAATAGAGAAGCCTGCTTATTGTGTTCTTGTGCTTGAGGTTTTGTTTTACCATCAACCATCCAGTAAGCATCAACGAGCTGTTGGATAGGTACTATTGTTGCCCATCCATGTTTGGTTGTCAGTCCAGGGCTGAGGAAACAAGTAATTCGCATCCAAGAACTTTTTTCAATGGTTGCATCGTGTTCTGTAGCCAAGATAACCTCAGGGCTGTCATCTCGTGTCCATAAATCTTGGTAATTGAATATCCCCTTAATAAGTTTATCTACGTCAAGTCCAGACTGAGTATATAACTTCTTAAAATAAGCAGCGTCTACAGCATAACGACTTTGGTCGCTTGCTGTGTGTAAACGGTATCCACCGTGCTCAATAACATATTTGGCTGCTTGCTCAGCTACCGCATAATCTCCAAAGTAATATGCAACACGAGCCTTTACTGCATTAGCTTTAGCTTTTGTATAACGAGGTTTGATATTTTGTTCAGGTAAGTCTTGTATCGCAGCATCTATTTCGCTAAGAACAAACTTGCGAACTTCCGAGGCTTTATTACGTTTGAGTCCCTCTGGATAGTCATTAGCTATCTCTTTGATGATGGCGATGTCCCCAAAACGCAATGTAAGGTCTGCATAAAGGAATGCCCTAAGCATGCGTGCTTCTGCAATGATTTTAGCCTTGTCTGGACCATCGCTTTTTTCTGCAAAAGAGAGGACATTGTTGCATGCACGTATTCCTCCGTATAGAGCGCTATAAGAGAAGTCTTTATCTGCGGTGAGCGTATTAGATTGAACTGAATTACCTGGGCTATC
Organism: Porphyromonas sp.; assembly: GCA_003640335.1. Lineage (GTDB taxonomy): Bacteria > Bacteroidota > Bacteroidia > Bacteroidales > Porphyromonadaceae > Porphyromonas. The sequence continues at coordinate 3,805 of RBKG01000051.1, read as the reverse complement.
CCAGAGGTTGCGTGAATAGCCATTGTCGGCGTAACCATCAAGAAATGCTGCGCTATAACCATCCCAAGAGGCTGCGTTGTATTGGTAAGCACCATTGAGAAGTTCTGTAAGGTTATTATTACTCACCTTGCCTTTATCTAAAGCTCCAGTAGGGGCTTTGTCAAAAAACGAATCTGAGCAAGAGAAAGCACTGAAGAGGCATGCTCCGAGCGTTAGTACTTTTATAGTTGTGTTCATTGTTTTTTTTGATTAGAAGTGAATAGATAGACCTGCAGTAATCGTTTTTGTTCCGATATTATATCCTCTACCGCCAACTGTTTCGGGGTCAAAGTCTTTCATACGCTTATCTCCTCGTAGCGTAAATAGGTTTTCTCCTGTGAGGTAAACACGTGCACCAGTAAGCTTAATCTTAGATAGCAGGCTTTGAGGTATGGTATAGCTCAGTGTGATGTTCTTAATACGGAAGTAAGACGAATCAAAGAGCCAGAACGATGAGGTTTGTGTACTACGCTTGTAGTTCTGGTTTGATGGAAGCAGAAGTATTGGGTACGTTGCATTCTGATTTTGAGGAGTCCAGTTATCTAACTGCCAAGCACGAGGTACTGAATAATCAAAGAATGCCATAGAGGCTTCAGCACTTAGGTAGACCTTTGTACCCGTTACACCCTGACCTGTAACAGATAAGTTAAATCCTTTGTATGCGATGCTTGCATTAAGTCCATAGCTGAAACTTGGCACATCATTACCTACAATAACACGGTCTTTATCATTAAGGATGCCATCGGCTTTATCAGGGATACCATCCTTGTCTGTATCTTCTGTGAGTTGGTCTATATAGCGGACAGAACCAGGAATGGGTATACCGCCTTTACCTCTGTTGTAAAGTACATAGTTACCATTCTTGATATCATCTTCAGAGTACAAACCATTGGCTTGATACATGTAGAAGTCCCCAATAGAGTGTCCCACACGCATAATATAGTTACCATTGGGAGGAAGTTCATTTACTTTATCACCAAGACTCTCAATGCGATTCTTATTGAGTGTCATGTTAGCTCCAATCTCGTAGCTAAAGTCCTTGATAGTATGACTGTGACTAAGTGATAACTCAAGTCCAGTGTTACGTACCATTCCGACATTGCGTGATGGAATCTGATTCCCGGAAAGACCTGTTTCTACTGGAATGTCATTGGCTTTAACAAGAATGCCATCAGTTAATCGATTGTAGTAGTCTGCAGTTAAGCGGAGCAGACCGTTTTTAACTGTGAGGTCAAGCCCTAGGTCAGTGGTGGTTGTTCTCTCCCAAGTTAAATCGGGATTCCCTATTTGAGCCTCTGCATAAACAGGTCTATCTTCTCCGCCTTGAAAGGCTGTTGATGTGGTAGAGTAGATAGAGTATGTGTCGTACAAGCCGATGTTCTTAATGTTACCGTTACGACCCCAAGAGGCGCGAACCTTTAGTAGACTTACATAAGGAGTGATAAATGACATAAATCTTTCCTTGTCTAGACGCCATCCTGCAGAGAATGAAGGGAAATAGCCCCAGCGACCTTTAGACGCAAAGCGAGAAGACGCATCAGCACGGAAGTTTGCTTCAAGAAGATACTTGTTATCATAGTTATAGCCAAGACGAGCGAAGAAAGAGTTCATACTTTCTTCATTAAAGTACGTCTCTGGTAACTTCTGCTTTTTAGGGTCTAGTGAACCACCGCTGAGGTCACGCATTTCATTACTAGCAAAGTCCTGACGCCCTACCTTCATGCTTTTCTCCATAAATATGTCTGTATGTGTACCAAGCATGAATGAGAGGTTATGTACATTGGCGAATGTTTTATCAGCATTGAGCCAACCATCATAAACGAACTTACGGCTGTAGAACCAGCGTTGGCTCATTTCATTCAGAGTATTGTCTGAGCCAGGTATATTACCTGACTTAGGTGATAAGAAATTGGGAACACCAGGATATGTATAATCAAATGCATTATCATGGTAGTCATAGGAGTCATAACCTATCTGATTGGTAATTTTTAGCCAGCTGAAAGGTTTTATCTCTGCTTGGAGGATACCAAGTAGTTGTGTCGTTTCACTTTCAGAACGACCAGCAACAGCAAGGTTACGAGCCTGATTCTTTTTGAGGTCTTCCTGTGTTGTCGTGCGACCATTACGTACTGTACCCCATTCTCCATTACTATGTATAGCTACTTGAGTAGGGGGGACACGTAAGAGTTCAACTGAGCTGATACTTCCTCCATTTCGGTAAGACGCATTCTTAATAAGGTTGGCGGATGATGTGATTTTTAGCCAAGGCTTTAGTTGAGCTACTGTTTTAGCACTAACATCAAAACGGTTGCTATAGTTTTTCTTGTATAGGTTATCATTAAACAAGAATCCTGTATTGAGGATATACTTGAACTTGTCACTACCACCATTGAATTGGAGATTATGCTTAGTGAATAAAGCTTGTTTATTTAGAACAAGATCAAACCAATTGGTATTAGGGTATCTATCTGGGTCGCTTCCGTCATAATAGGCTTTAATCATTTCAGGTTTGAATGTTAGATTGTCGGCTTTGACTCCAGAATTAAGTTCTGCCGCTGTCCACATTTCTGCGTATTGACCTGAACTAACGATGTTGGGTAGATAAGTTGGACTTTTTACCCCAAAACTACCGTCATAACTTACTTCTAAATGTCCACTACGAGCAGTCTTTGTTGTTACAAGTACAACACCATAAGCAGCTTTTGCTCCGTAGATTGCCGCAGAGGCTGCATCTTTTAAGAATGTGACGTTCTCAATTGTATTTGGGTTAAGTGATGCAAAATAAGATGCGCTAACTTCTACCCCATCGACAACATATAGAGGATTAGATTCTCCTAGATTACCTCGTCCACGTATATTGAGACTCACCCCTCCCCCAGGACGGTCCATAATCGTTACACCTGGAACAGCTCCTTGAATGCTGCTCATCAGATTGGCTGTGGGTCTATTAGCCATCATCTTGCTGTCGACAGAGGCGACAGCTCCAGTAAGATTGACCTTTTTCTGAGTACCATAACCAACGACGACAACTTCATTAAGAGCTTTATTGTCTTCATTAAGGCGAATTGTTATTTGTTTTGCGCTTGATACTTTTTGCTGAAGAGTGGTGAATCCCACATAACTCACTTCAAGAATTTCTCCCTCAGATACCTGCAATTCAAAACGACCATTAAGGTCTGTTGAAGTACCTCGGTTACGTTGACCTTGCACGACAATACTAGCACCAATGATGGGTTGTCCTGTCTTCGCCTCTAAGATAGTTCCTGTAATCTTATGCGTTTTCTGAGGATTAGTCTGCTCTAGCTTAAACGAGCTTGCAGAGTTTTCCACGGCTAGAGCTAGCGTTGGTAAGCTAAGTCCTACAAGCATACAGAGTACACGGCGCATATTATCCGAGTTCTGCTGAAATAAGTAATGACTACTCATAAGGGTAAGTGATGATTGATTAAATTGAATATCTACAATGATTGTTATGATTGGAATTAGATCGTCTAGATTAATGTCTGAATCTTTGTTTTTGTTATTTGTCCTTTAAATCAATGTTGTCTGATATTGTTATGGCAAATGTATATTTTTTAGTTGAAGTTATTATGGTAACTTTCCTTTTTTGATATAATAAAATTTTAAGGTATATAGGCTGGAATGCAGAAGGTCCTTAATTTATGGCATATTTCCCAATAGGTTCATGGAAACTTTCTTTATCTTTGCGCTCAAAATAGAATCTTATGCAGAGGCTTAAGGATAATGTTCGGCAACAAATAATAAG
>RBKG01000120.1 GCA_003640335.1 Porphyromonas sp. | reverse complement strand
CCTAAGGATAAACGGAAAGTTCCGTCTTGTGCGGGATTGCTCGTAGGGCTTATTTGATAGGATAAATCAAGCATTAAGGCACGCCAATGCATACCTGCACCAAGTGTAAATGCCCTCAAGTTACCTCTATCGGGGTGCTGATAACTATATCCAGCACGAGCAAATAGCATACGCTTATAATTATACTCCAAGCCTACACCCCATCTAATATCTTTGAGGACTTCCGAGAAACCGCCTTCGGGCGTAAAGCTCGCACGCATAGAAGAGAGCAAGGAGCGTCTGTAATATAATTTGCGTGCTTGAGTAAGTTCTTTCCCGGACTTATAATCATCAGCATTAGGGAAAGTAGGCACTAGGATTTTATCCATTTGAAAACTTAAGGCTAAACCATTAAGTTCGTCAAACGAATGACTAAGGCCTGCACCCAGCGAAAGGGTCGTTGGCAAGAAGGCATAAGTATTATTACCATCGTAGGAGAGTTTATCCCCTAGATTACGCAGAGCTAAGCCATAGTGCAGTTTATCATTATTCAATACAGGCAGAACTTGTTCTCCGTAGAGAGACAAATCAAAGGCTAGACGAGCTTGGCGGTCAGAAGCCCCTCGCTGTGCATAATCGGTGTGTATATAACGCACGGTAGCTCCGAGAGCTAGCTGGTCAATCAGACGATAGCTATAACTCAAGTCAGCCGACAGCTCATAGGGATTACCTTCTCCTATTGTTTGTCCAAACTCGTTCCACTCATTCAGTTTCCCGATAGAGAAGTAGCGCACAGAAGCCCCTAGGCTATGCTTCTTGTTTAGATTATGATAACCGACTAATTGAATCAGCGACATATCCTCAGTAACATGTCTTAGCCAAGGGGTATAAGATATGGCCACTCCTGAGGGTTGCTCAGCGAATGTGTATTTAGCCGAAGACCAATACTGCGCATATACATCGGCTGATGTCGCTACTCCTTGCTCACCCAAAGCGGCAGAACGAGCATCGGGACTAATACGCAAAGAAGGCACTGCCGTAGCAATAGGGCGATAGGTAGTAATTTGCGCCTTAGCACACTCCGAGCCAAGAGTCCATGCCAGCGCAGCCGAGAGCAAGAGAAAACTTAGTTTATTCATTGCCTTTTTATCTTTCATTTGTTTAGAAAAAGCGAGCCTTATCGGCATCATATTCTGTGGCAAGTCCACCCATAGATGTTTCTCTATACAGACTTGGCAAGTCCTTACCAGTCTTGCGCATTACCTCTACTACTTGGTCGAAACTAACACGATGTAAGCCATCGCTGAATGTTCCATAAGTATTGGCATCAAGAGCACGAGCGGCAGCGAAAGCATTACGTTCGATACATGGTATCTGCACCAAACCACAGACAGGGTCGCAGGTAAGTCCTAGATGATGCTCAAGACCCATTTCCGCAGAGTACTCAATTTGCATATTCGAGCCTCCGAAGAGCTGACAAGCAGCCGCAGCTCCCATAGCACAAGCTACACCCACTTCACCTTGACAACCAACCTCAGCCCCAGAAATAGAAGCATTCGTACGCACCACATTACCGAAGATACCCGCAGTAGCCAAAGCTCTAAGAATGCGTGTAGTAGGGAAATCGCGACTTGTATGCAAATGATAAAGCACGGCAGGAATAATACCACAACTACCACAAGTAGGAGCTGTAACCACACGTCCGCCCCCAGCATTATGTTCGCTCACAGCAAGGGCATAAGCATAAACAAGTCCCCTACTTCGGATACTTGCCGAGCCATAGCCATTGGCTTTGACTAGATAGGTCGCAGCCTTACGTCTAAGACCTAGACCACCGGGAAGAATACCCTCTTCCTCCAATCCGTCTTTAATAGCCGCTTGCATAACGTCCCATACCTCGGCTAAGAAATCCCAAATATCGCTATCCTCATATTTCTCCACGTACTCCCAAAAGGTCATACCAGTAGCTGCTAGGACTTTCATAATATCCTTAATCTTATTCTCAGGATATACCTCTGCGATATGCTGTTCGTTGAACTCTTCGTTTGCGAGCGTTCCTCCGCCAATGCTGTAGACAATAAACGTATCTAATAAATGTCCTTCACGGCTATAGCCCTCAAACTTCATTCCATTTGGATGGAAAGGTAGCTCTATCTCAGGGCGCCAAATAATTTGGGTTTCACCCACAGGTTCAAGCACACGCAGGATACCGACATCGGTCATGTGCCCACGCCCCGTAGCAGCTAGACTTCCATAAAGAGTTACCACGAAGCGCACTGCCTCAGGGCAACGCTTAAGAAACATCTCTGAAGCTCTTACGGGTCCCATTGTATGGCTACTACTCGGTCCGTAGCCTATTCTAAATATCTGTTTTATTGATTCCATTAAATTCTGAAAAATAGCATTATCCGTTAATCCGAATAACTTGCTTAACGCCTACAGCACCTCTTAACTTCTTAATAAGTCCGCTGATGCGCTCTGTACTCTCAAAGAATATCATGAACGAACCACGGAACAAGCCATCACCCGAATCAATAGAATAACTACGAAGCAGACAGTTACTCTCTTTCTTGATTAGGGATATAATATGCGTTACTACGGCTATATCATCACGTCCAATAATATCTATTTGCACAAGCGTCGCTGCAGCATTAGCTGTTCCACTCCAACGTACTTTCAACACGCGGTGCCCCGTGCGCTCAATCATATCAGGGGCATTAGGGCAGTCAATGCGATGTATCTTAATCCCCTTACTTGAAACGAAGCCAAAGACCTCATCGCCATAAACAGGCTGACAACATTTGGCAAAGCTATAAGCAACACCTGTTAGCCCTTGGTCAATGACTAGCACATCTTGACTAGAGACCCTATTGAGGATTTCTTCTTCGACACCCGTTAGTCCAGCAAAATCTTCAGCCGAACGAATAGGAGTTGTATTAGCTGTACGCTCCTGCAAATCAAGCTCTGTGCCCTTCAACTCTTGTTCGTACCAATCAACAAAGGCAGTGGCATCTAGACGCTCATCTTTTATATCTCGATAGAAATCAGAAAGCGCTTTGTATCCTTTCTTAACGGTTAGGCGAATAAACAAAGACTCATTATAAGGGAGTTTTCTGTTTTTAAGTCGTCTTTGAATAAGCTCTTTGGCTATTTGAAGCCCTGCCTCTTCATCACTACGCAAGATTTGGCGTATACGAGATTTAGCCTTCGAGCTAACCACTATATTCAACCAATCCTGCTTAGGGCTTTGCTGTGGAGAGGTAAGTACTTCTACAGCATCGCCATTGCCTAGCTGATACTTGAGGGAAACATTCTTACCATTAACCTTACCAGATACGGCCTGCGCTCCTATTCGGCTATGAATGCTAAAAGCGAAATCCAAGACCGTAGCACCCTTAGGGAGCTTCATCACTTCGCCTCGTGGTGTGAAGACATAAATCTCTTCCACCTTGAGCGTCATCATTGATTGCTCCAAGATGCCCTTGCGCTCAACACCATCTTGCGTCTTCGCTGCCTCTAGAGTATCACGCACAGAAGCCAAGAATTCGTCAAGTCCGCCCTCACTCTTAATCCCTTTATATTTCCAGTGGGCCGCTACGCCTTGCTCTGCGATAGCATCCATACGCTTAGAACGTATCTGCACCTCTACCCAACGATTTTCAGGTCCCATAACCGTCGTATGCAGACTCTCGTAACCATTGCTCTTAGGAATAGTTATCCAATCTTTGAGTCGCTCCGGATTAGGGCGATACATATCAGCGATGATAGAATAAACCTGCCAGCAGATTAAGCGTTCACGCTCTTGTGGACAATCCACAATAACTCGAATAGCAAAGAGGTCATAAATATCTTCAAAGACTTGCTTACGCAGTTTATTGTGAATAGAACTGATACTCTTCGTTCGTCCCTTCATCTCAAAAGGAACATCAAGAGTTTCTTCCAGTTTCTTGCGAATGGGGGCAATAAATGCAGCAATATAGGCTTCACGACTATTCTTACTCTCTCCGAGCTTACGGACGATGAAATCAAATGTCTTGCGGTCTCGCCACTTCAGACACAAGTCTTCCATCTCGCCCTTAATCTTATACAAGCCTAAGCGATGAGCGATAGGCGCATACAAGAAGGATACTTCCACGGCTAGAGACAGACATTCTTCGTACTCGTAGAGCATCTTGGCATGACGCAAGCGATAAAGTCTATCCGCAATAATCAGCAAGACCACACGAATATCCTCTGCCATTGAGAGCAAAAGATTATGAAAGTTCTCACTGCTGATACTCTCCTTCCGACTATAAAGAGCCGAAGCACGCTTAGTCAAACGCAATAAGCGTAGCACTTCATCGCCATATTGCCGTTCAACCTCCTTATCCTCAATACAGCCTGCTTGATAAGGGATATAGAGGAATAGCGAAAGCAAACTATCTGTATCAAGATGCAACTCCTCATGGGCAATACGGGCAACGCCTAGCAAGAAACCCAAACGATGTTCGTTATCGGGCAACTTCTCCGCAAGGAATAAATCATCTTGCAGAGCAGACCGAATGTGCTTGTAGAGCTGTCTACGCCCTACAAAATCTGTCGTCTGCGCCAGCGCATGAACTAATGAGCGCGCAGTGCCTAACATTTGTTGTTTATCCATAAGTCCTGCCATACATGATACATTTTAGCTCTTATTATTCGCTCCACGTAGTACGTCCAAGGACTTAATTGGTCCGAAAGGAGGTAAGTGGATACGATAGTATAAGAGTAGGTAATCTATTATTATGCGTCTATCTTCTCTATTATAACGGAAAAGGTGCATATTCTGGTAAGTGATGCGAGAGAAACGCTGCAAAGCTAGCATATACTGCGGCGGTATAGCTTGCGTTTGTATGCCCGGCATAGCGGTATAACTCGCTTCACGCAAATCAAACCACATATTACTTGCTACAAGCTGACGATTTATCGAAGGCGCTATCGCTAGATAGCGCAGCAAGTGGTAAGTAAAGGTTAGATAAAAATTCGCCACGCCCACCTCTATGCCATGCAAGATTTGCATAGATAGGCTCAAAAAGCGATAGAGTTCTTCATCAGGCTCTTCGTGCGTCAGCACCCTGTAGAGTAGCTCTCCCAAGAAAATACCCTGACTGCACTTAATCGGGTTCATCTGTATCTGATGATTGGGATTATAGAGTCTAACCTCAGTAACTGTGGCAAGGCTCTTACCCTGCTTAAGCTCCCCGACAATATCAACTTCTGCTAGAGGGCTGAGCAGAGCCAAAGGTCTTGACTTACGACTACGGCTATTAGAAACCAACAAGCCCATACGTCCATATTGCTCTGAGTAAATATGGACAATGCTGTAACGGTCTGAATAAGCCGTCCGATGTAGCACGATAGCTCTCGTTTCAATAAGCATAGTCA
>RBKG01000182.1 GCA_003640335.1 Porphyromonas sp. | reverse complement strand
GACCAAGCCTGAATGTCGATAATAACGCAGCGAGTGCCGTATTATGCAATGGTCTCTTTAAGGAAAGCTACTTCTCATCTATCTCTTAGAGCGCGACAGAAGTTGCTCGGCAAGGAGCGTATAAACAGCCAATGTATCACCCGAAAGAAGGGCTTTGTGCTGTTCGACAATAGTCCTATCCCCACGAATAGCAGGTCCAGTCTGAGCTTCAGATGCAGGCAGAGCCTCTAGTTTCTGAAATGTTTCTCTAAGCAAGGGTAAGAGCGTCTTCGCCTCAAAACCCTCTGCGGACAAGTATTCCTCTGCAAGCGTTACTAAATAGTTGCTGTAATTACATGCAAGCACCGCTGCGAGGTGTAATTTACGTCTCCCCTCGCTACTAGCAAAAGCCGTATGTGTAGATAGAGCTTCGGCTAATAACCGAGCCTCTTCATGCCCTTCATAGTAAAGGGGAACATGCTTCCACTCTATATCCCGATTACGGCTGAATGTTTGCAATGGGTAGAGCACAGCACCATCAGCATGATATTTCGTAAGCGAGTCAAGAGGAGTACTCCCTGAAACGTGTATCCAAACACCGCCAGTCGAGGGCATCTCCTGCCAAACCGACTCTAGAGCTGTGTCCGTAAGAGCAAATATATATAGGTCTGCATCCCTCGGAATATCCGTAAGTAGCATACCCTTGCGCCTTTCGTAGTGCCATATAAGACTGTAGCCACTTAGACTAGAGCATGCTCTAGCTAAGTGGCTGCCTACATTGCCTCCGCCTAATAGCACAATACGCTTACTCGGCATTGTGCTCCTCAGGTGCATTATATTGTCCCATGTGTATCTTCTCCCACTTAAGGCTCTCAACGGGACGCTCAGGAGCTTCGCCATTAACATAGCCTAGCCCGATGATACAGAGGACTTCTAGTTGGTATGGTATCCCGAGTGCATTACGCACATACTCATCTGAGTTCTGACCATTACCCGTAAACTGTCCATGCACATCAGCCCAACACGAGCCAATGCCAAGAGCCCAAGCCTGCAACTGTAGATAGCCTGCCGAGAGAGAAGCATCTGCAATCCAGTGCTCACACTCCATAGGACTTCCTAGTACCACGACAGCCAAAGGCACGTCCTTTAGGAAGGAGCACCCACGCTCACGCATATAACTAAGCTCTACAAGTTTCTCCTTATCCTCAACAAGGATAAACTGCGTTGTATGCCTATTCTTAGATGAAGGCGCACGCAGGGCGGCCTCCATAATTACCTGAACAGACTCAGCCGACAAAGGCTTATCAGGGTGATAGATACGTATACTACGGCGTGTACGTATAGCATCTAAAACTTTCAATTCACTCATTATTTATTTTAAGGTTTTAGTTATTGATATTTTAGCCTCAGTCTTATAGTATGACGATTTCATCACAGAAGATAAAATGCCCTTCACTACGACCGATATTAGCCTTCACTCGTATATAACGAGCCTTCTGATTAGGCTTAAATGTGAAAGTCTCAATACTAGGACGAGGATTATTTTCATCCGTCAGAGGCTTCTTAAGTCCTAAGCTTGTGAAGTTCTTACCATCAGAACTAATCAGGACTTCCACATCGCTAGGCATATAAACCCACTGCTCACGCTCAGCAAGGAAGCGCATAGTAACTTCGCGAACATCTTGCGTTTGAGGCAATTCTACCGTAACGTCCATAGGCTCAGTAAAACCTTGCCACTTACCATCAAGATAGGTTAGCCCACCATCAATACCATCATTAAGTGTAGCTCCTTGATTAGCCTTATACTTATCATTCCACTTGCTATTGTAATGGACTTTCCCTAGAATTCCTTTATGAACACCGAGACGGAACTGCAAGTCTTCATCATGCAGTTTCTTGCCATTAAGATAGGTATTAGCCGTAATCATTCGTGAGCTTCCATCTGAAGAAATAACCTGACCAGCACGCAGTGTGCGTGTGTTGTGCGAGTCTTCTGTACTTTCGCCAATCCAATTAAATCTTACTTCAGCATCAGGGCGTTCGGCTTCTAGTCGCAAATTCATTTGCGGCTTGCCATCACGCATAACGACCTCAGCCTTAGGATTAAGACCTCTTAGTTCGTATGGGTGCTGTCCCCTTTGCTTTAGCTGACCTAGGTAAGGTGTTACTCTAGTTAAGAAGTCCTTGTAATCACGTTTTTCCTTAGGTGTCCAAGCCACCTCAGAGAGGGCTACGATGCGAGGGAAAAGCATGTAAGATAAATGCTCTGGAGTCTCTACATATTCTGTCCATAAGTTTGCTTGTACTCCGATTATTCCCCCCTTACTATTTGTTATCGCAGGTGGAGCGTATGAATAAACCTTTTCAAGAGGAGTAAAACCACCGATAGCACGAGGTTCTTCACTTGCTTTACCTTGGTAAAAGTCTAAGTACAAATGACTGCCCGGAGTCATAATAACTCTATGCCCAGCCTTGGCTGCTGTGATACCGCCCTCTTCGCCTCTCCAGCTCATAACAGTAGCATTAGGAGCTAAGCCTCCCATAAGGATTTCATCCCAGCCTACGAGATTACGCCCCTTACTATTGAGGTACTTCTCTATGCGATGAATCATATAGCTCTGCAAAGCATGCACATCGGTAGTCCCGATAGACTGCATACGCTGAGCACACTTGGGGCACTTCTTCCATAAATCCATTGAAGCCTCATCTCCACCAATATGAATATCACGGCTAGGGAATAGAGCCATCACCTCATCGAGGATATTCTCAAAGAATGTAAACGTTTCCTCATTACCAATACAAACATCTGTCGCCTGCTTGTAATCTGCACCGGGACAGAATAAGTTAGGATAAGAGAAGAAAAGTTCGTTGCTATGCCCTGGCAACTCTATCTCTGGGATAATCGTTATACCTAGTCTTGAGGCGTAAGCCACGACATCCTTAATCTCTTCTTGTGTATAATAGCCTCCGTAAGCGGCTTCACTACCTTTAGGCACGAAGCGTCTATCACGACCGCCCCACCATTTATCCCAATTACTCTCAGTTCGATAAGCTGATAACTCTGTTAGCTTAGGGTAAGTCTTACTCTCCAAACGCCAGCCACCACCATCAACCAAATGCCAATGAAAGCGATTGAGCTTGAGCTTGGCCATCTCATCGAGTAATCCCTTTATCACTGGTACGGGGAAGAAATGACGAGAAACATCAAGCATCACACCTCGGTAAGCATAAGAGGGAGCGTCCTCAATAAGAACTTGAGCTAAACTCTGTTTGCCATCGTAGAGTTGCCCCAAAGTCTGCAAGCCATTCTTGAGTCCCTCAATAGTCCCAGCCTTGAGCGTTACTCCTTGCTTGACTTCCAACTTATATGCCTCTGCTGCTCCTTTCCAAGAAGAATCTAATTCTAAGTTTATGGCGCACTTACCAGAGCCCCTCTGAAGCGAGACCTTACTGGGCAACTTAGATTTCAACAAGAACTCAATATCTTGAATATCCTGCTTACTCGAAATACCCTTAAGTTGGAACTTTAGTTTTGAGGGAAGCTGAAAAGCACCCTCATAAGTTTGCATACTTACAGGTTTAGGTATAATGAGTGGAGTCTGACCAAGAAGCGTATAGGCACTCATAGTCAAACTGCAACATACCGCTATTATGGGTTTAATTAGATTCATATTAAGGTCTTTAACGAAGAATAAATTTACTTGTATGGGTTGCGCCCTTGTCTTGGACTCTCACCACATAAACTCCCGAGCGTAGATTTCCTAAAGTTATTTTATGAGAATTGACTACTGTCATCACGCTACGCCCCGTTATATCTTGTACGACAAAGAGTTCTACGGGTCTATCCAAATAGATACTGCGGTCAAAAATCCGCATCTCTATAGGACGAACATCTTTCTTAGGCACCTCACTAATGGGGTCAGTCGGCATCAATTTAATTGGTTCACTACCCTTACTTGAAGAGATAACACCACTAAGAGTACCATTTTGAAAGATAACTGTGGAGCCATTACCTATTTTAAGGGCGGAACCACTAGGGCGCTCAAACTTAATATTACGAGGCTTGAGCCTTATGGACAAGGTCTTATTAAGATTAGCCCTATTAGATATAAGTGGCTCCTGCGCAAGACCCTCAAACAAGAGTCCTGCACAGAAGCCCACCATAATAAGGCTCAAAGCCTTACTCATATATCTAATAGATAAATATTTCACACCACAAAGTTAATGATAAGCGATGAAATGAAACTTGTGCTACTAACTCTATCGCTTATCTCGACAATGCAATGGTCTCTAGAAGCGGTAACTAAGCGTTGCCGTTATATTACTTTGCTTCTGTGTTTCCTTAATCATTGGAAGTGGTTCATAAGCTCTTCCTGCTGAATTAGCACTAACATCTCGCGTATCGCGGATAAATGGGAATGCCCCCACCTTCATAGCCTGTTCACTGTATGAATAAGCTAAGTCAAGAGTCCACTTAGGACTAAGCTTATAACCCAAGCCGACAGAGTAATTATTGAGAGCTCCAGGCAAACGATAATGAACAGCTGTTCCCGCTACCTGAACGCCAACAACAGGAATATCCTTCTTTAATTCGGGAGCATAATCAGGAGCACTAACAGTCTTATAGCCTAAGCGCAAAGCTAAACGTCTACTCAAATTATACTCTAGACCTAGTCGCCAAGTATGAGTACCGCCAAAATCCTCTTTTATAGCATCGTTATCACTGCTATAAATATTGCTTGATGAGCCATAATCGTAATCATCTTCAACAGCATTACGCAGTCTTGGTCCAGCATAATTCTGATACTCGTAGTCTGTACTCAAGATAGCTCGACGCCCGAAGACATAGGCTCCACTAAGCGTAAATCGCCAAGGAGTAGAGAACCCGAAGCTAGTACGATTATCTAGAGGCACATGCGTTTCAAATGCTCCTTTCCCTGCATAAGGGCTATTCTTAAGCAATTCTGAAACTCCGACACCTCTAGCATAGCTATCAAGATTCATATTAGAGTAGAAAACGGGAGAGTAAATACTAGCACCCAAACGCAGAGCCTCCACAGGACGCACAAGAGCACCCAAGGCAAAACGCACACCTAAACCTGATATACTCTGCTTACTATCTAGGCTTAAGCCATAGTTACCTGCCTTAGTATCTACGCCACTATGCTTCTCTTGGTAGAATGAAGTATATTCGTAATCTAGTGTCGTAAAGCTTACACTCCCCCCTAAACTAAACGAAGGAGAAAACTCAGCCGCTAGAGCAAAATCAAAGTTAGATGTTGCCCCTACCTCATTGAGGATAAGGCTAGCATCTTCTAATGGCGAGTTTTGATAGGCACTGACATATCTCTTTCTACTAGCATCATACTGGTTCCAGATAGCCTCGTAACCAAGTGCACCTATCCATGGAGCCACTTGATAAGGATTTACTCCCGAACCCAAGA
>RBKG01000163.1 GCA_003640335.1 Porphyromonas sp. | reverse complement strand
TGTACAGACTACACGTGTAGTCTGCAAAAACTACGCCGAGTGCTGAACTTAAGTATGCGCAACAATGAATTTATGTCCTCCGATATATGTCTTTTTATGAGTGTAGGCTGTTCTCTTAGAAAGTACTTCTTTTAGGCAAATCATTATCTTTGTAAGATATAATCCTATTGTGCAATATCAGGAATAGAATAAGTATGAAATCAATCCTACTTGTTGCGGGTGCAACTATATGTCTAACTAATCTTTCTGCTCAGTGGCATAAACCTAATGCGGAGTTCACTAGCGAACATCGCTATCCATTACATGCAGACTATTTTGCTCAGCCTAATAGCTCAGTGCAGCAAGATTATCGTTTAGGTAGCAATTATCTTTCATTGGCAGGTCAATGGCGTTTTTCTTGGGTTAAAGATGCAAATAATAGACCTTCTGAATTCTATAAAACATCTTATGACGATAAGTCTTGGTCTTACATAGCTGTCCCTGGTATTTGGGAAATGAATGGCTATGGGGACCCTCTTTATGCTAATGAGCCTTATCCATGGCATAATCAGTTTAAGAATAATCCGCCTTATATCCCCGAACAAAATAATCATGTAGGAAGCTATCGTAGGACTATTCGCATTCCTAAGTCCTGGGCTGGTCATCAGATATTATTCCATGCAGGTTCGGTAACATCTGCTCTTAGGCTTTGGGTAAATGGTAAGTACGTGGGTTATAGTGAGGATAGCAAGTTGCCTGCAGTCTTTGACTTGAGTGCGTATGTCAAACCGGGTGAAGATGCTCTAATAGCTATGCAAGTAGATAGATGGAGTACTGGAACGTATTTAGAAAGTCAAGACTTTTGGCGTCTTAGCGGTATTGCAAGAGATATATACCTATATGCTCGTAGCCCTAAGCGTATAGAGAATTTTAAGATTACACAGAGCTTAGATGAAGATAACACAACCGGCATATTAGGTATATCTCTAAGCAAGAAGGGTTCATTTGTAACAGAGCTTTCTCTGAGTGATGCAGAAGGAAAGGTGGTTTATTCTTCGAATGTCCCCACAGGGCAATCCTATGTAGAGACAAAACTCCCTAATGTACATGCTTGGACAGCAGAAACACCTTACTTATATACTCTTAAACTTAAAACGGCAGACGAGACTATAATCGAACAGGTAGGTTTCCGCCGTATCGAAATCAAGAATAGTCAGCTTCTTGTCAATGGTAAACCTATTCTAATCAAGGGAGTCAATAGGCATGAGATAGACCCTGATGG
Source organism: Porphyromonas sp. (assembly GCA_003640335.1). GTDB lineage: Bacteria > Bacteroidota > Bacteroidia > Bacteroidales > Porphyromonadaceae > Porphyromonas. Next base: position 15,360 of record RBKG01000163.1, on the reverse strand, counting down.
AGGCTATCTAGTTAGCCGTGAGCGTATGGAGCAGGATGTTCGGATTATGAAAGAACTGAATATCAATGCCGTTCGTACATGCCATTATCCCGATGACTCTTACTTCTATGAGCTGTGTGATAAGTATGGTCTCTATGTCGTGTCTGAAGCCAATGTAGAGAGCCATGGTATGGGACAAGCTAAAGCCTCGCTTTCTCATAGACCTGAATGGAAGCATGCCCATGTCGAACGTAACGAACGGCAAGTTGCTTGGCTAGGTAATCACCCAAGTATCATCATCTGGTCATTGGGCAATGAATCGGGTCCCGGAGTAAATTTTGGTCATGCATATTCAGCCGTTAAGGCCTTGGATAAGACTCGCCCTGTCCAGTATGAGAATGCAGGTCTTAATTACACTGATATTTATTGTCGCATGTATCGCCAGCCCCATGAACTGTTGAAGTATATTGAAGAAGGGCATAAGAAGCCATTTATTCTTTGTGAATATGCTCATGCGATGGGTAACTCTATGGGGGGCTTTGATGAGTATTGGGCTCTTTTCCGCAAGCACCCAATTCTACAAGGTGGCTTTATTTGGGATTTTGTAGACCAAGGCTTACGTGCTTATGATAAGCAGGGACGCATGTATTATTCGTATGCAGGGGACTACAATAAATACGATTATAAGGCGGATAATAATTTCTGTAACAATGGAATAGTATCGCCAGATAGACGATATAACCCACATGCCTACGAAGTGGCTTATCAGCATCAGAATATTTGGTCAAGACTAGAAGTTGATTTATTTATCCGCAATGAATACTTCTTTAGAGACCTCTCTGCATATCAGTTGGAGTGGACTCTTAGACTTAATGGTAAGGCCGTGCAACAAGGGGTGAAGGAATTACCTCCTATTGCGCCACAGAGTGAAGGTCGCCTTAGTCTAAAAGAAGTATTTGATCATTTGCCTGAAACGAAAAAACACGATGTCTTGACGCTTGATTTGGCTTATAAGTTAAAGGCTGAAGATGGCTTACTTCCTGCAGGGTACACTGTTGCACACCAACAATTTGTATTTGATGAGACTCTGAAAAGTTTACCAACGAAAGCCGTTGATGCTTATGCCCCTCAGGACTTAAAGGTAGATGAGAGAGATAATCGTTACCTAATTGTTGAAGGCGAGCGATTACGTTTAGATATAGACCGCTTAACTGGGCTCATCTCTCGTTACAGCGTTGATGGTCATGAGTTGCTTGAGGATGGTAGACAAATAAGTCCAAACTTCTGGAGAGCGGCTACAGATAATGATATGGGTGCTTGGTTGCAGCAGAAGTATCAATTATGGCGTAATCCCGAATATAAGGTTGAGCGTGTCTCAATAAAGTCTAAGTCTAGTGATAAGGTTGTTTTAGAAACAATCTGGACAATGCCTAAGCTGAATGCAAAGCTCAATATCGAGTATGTCATCTATTCTGATGGAGGTATAACTTATTCACAGACATTTGTGCCTGTAGATGGAGAAAAGAAAGATATGCCTAATCTCTTCCGCTATGGCATTCGTTTAGGTATGCCTAAGGCATATAATACTGTTGAGTACTTTGGTTATGGTCCAGAAGAGAACTATCCAGATAGAGCTACTTCTCAGCAGTTAGGCTTATATAGGGCTAAGGTTGCAGATTTATATTATCCTTATGTGCGTCCACAAGAAACTGGAGCCCGAACAGGCTTGCGTTACTATAAGGTCGTAACAGAGGGAGGAAGAGGTCTAGAGGTTAGGGCAGAGGATACTTTTCAAGCGTCAGCTCTAGAGTATAGTCTAGAATCTCTTGATGGCTTCCCTCGTAAGAGTCAGCAGCATGGCTGGACAGTAGATAAATGTGGTTACACCGATGTTCTTATTGATGCTTATCATATGGGGCTAGGATGTTATAATAGTTGGGGAGCTCTTCCTCAAAAGAAGTTCCAATTACCTTATGGTAAGTATACGATGACCCTACATTTACAGCCTATTCGTTAGAGGCTTTTAGGCTTTGATAAATGATTCCTCATCTAGTAAGTAGTAAGGCTTGCTAGATGAGGATATGATGTATTATTATAGATTATAAAACTTAATAGCAAGTCTCTGCGTTAGCTAATTAGTATGAAGTGGCTTATTAAACGTTTTCTATTTCCACTATGTGCTTTCCTCGTTGTAAATAGTTCGGGGTTATCGCAGATAGATGTTAATCATGTTATATCTATTGGGCGCAATGCGTTGTACTTCAATGATTATGTTGTGTCAATAGGATATTTCAATCAAGTTATAGCTACACGCCCATGGCTAGCAGAGCCTTATCTGTATCGTGCTATAGCTAAGGTTAGTTTGGATGACTACGTAGGAGCTGAGGTTGATGCTGGTAAGAGCATTGAGCTTAACCCCTACATAAGCCGTACTTATCTGGTGCGGGGAATAGCTTTACAGAATACGAATAGATTTGAAGAAGCTATTAAAGCGTATGAGCAAGGGCTAACGCTTGCTCCCGATAATGGTCAAATGCGTTTTAATAAGGCTGTCGCTGAACTTAGAACTAAACGTCTCAAAGAGGCTAATCGGAGTATAGATACACTCCTTATTTATAATCCTCGCTTTAATGAAGCGTATGCCTTGAAGGCAAGTGTAGCCTTAGAGGCTGCGGATACGACACAGGCTTTGTTGCACATAGAGAAGGCTATCAATGTAGACCCTACGATGAGTATTCCATATAAACTGAAAGCCTCAATCGCAGCAGCTCGTAATGAATGGCTCGTAGGAATTGATAATTTAGGTCGTGCGATAGAATTAGAGCCTAATGCTGACTTGTATGCCGAGCGTGCTATTATGCGCTATCAAACTAATAATCTCAAAGGAGCATTGCAAGACTATGCTAAAGCAATAGAATTGAATGCAAAGCATACGACAGCTCTGCATAATAGAGCGCTTTTGCGTCAACAGGTAGGAGAGAAGCGACTAGCCCTAGAGGATTGGACTCATTATTTGCTTTTAGAGCCTACAAACTATATTGCTCGATATAATAGGGCATTGCTTTCGATTGATTTAGGTATGAATTATCAGCAAGCTATGCAAGACTTAAATGCTGTGCTGAAACAATATCCGTCATTCTCTGAGGGCTTTATGCAGCGTTCTATCTTGCGCTTTAAAATGGGGGATAGGCGTGGAGCTGATGCTGACTACAGACATGCTGGGGAATTAGTATCAAATACCCGTACCGCTCAATCAGCTTTGGCTCAAGCTCGTCTCAATGTACGTAAGGAAACCAAACAGAAAACAGATGAATCAATAGATAAGTATGCTCTCCTTATAGAAGAGCTTCCGAGCTCAGCTCCTGATACTCGTTACTCTTCACGAGATAGAGGTCGAGTGCAAGACCGTCATGTGTCAGTGGAACAGAAGCCGATATTCTATCTAACATTCTATAGCGTGGTAGATAGTTCGCATAATCCTTTGAATCGTGCTAACTATTACGCTGAGCGCATTGATACGTATAACAAACAAGAAGGAAATCCAATCCTTCGTTTGCAGTCTGAGCCTCAGGCTCTGAATGAAAAGCAGATTGCGGAACTTAGTGAATTACTCAAAGAGCCCGAAAAGAAAGGTCAAGCTAACTATTATCTAAGACGAGGTATTATACATAGTCTGCTCCAAGATTACGAACAGGCTATACTTGATTATAATAGAGTTCTGACTTTAGATGGGCGTAATGAGTTAGCTTTATTTGCGCGTTCAATAGCTTCTATGCGCTATACGGAAGCTCAGCAGAAGGGTAAGGAAACAGGATTAGACCTTCGCTCATCAGAGGCTAAGATAGGACAGGCGGTAACAATAAATAAACCGACTACACTAGGAATTATGCCTAGTGCTCTGCAGGATTTAGGTCAATTACAGATGATAAATCCTAACTTTGCATACGTATATTATAATCGAGGAGTCCTTTATGCCCATTCAGGGGAGCGAGTTCAGGCAATCAATGACTATACAAGAGCAATTGAACTTGAGCCTCGTTTGGCAGAGGCTTATTACAATAGAGGTCTTTTATTGCTTGCCGAAGGTAAGATTCTCGAAGGCACGCAAGACTTGAGTAAGGCTGGCGAATTAGGTATCTCTGACGCATATAGTATCATCAAAAGAATGCAGTGAATTTGAAATGTAGTTCTTCTCTACGTGCGTAAGGAACATAACTTATCGCTGAGAGAAAGTACAAGTAAAATAAGAATATGAAGTATTTGATAGTTGGATTAGGAAATATAGGTTCTGAATACGAGCATACACGTCATAATATAGGCTTTGATGTCGTAGACCATTTGGCGACAGAATTAGGAGCTAGTTTTGAGGTTAAGCGTTATGGGGCAATAGCTAAGGCTAGAGTTAAAAATGCAGAGTTGATTTTACTTAAGCCTTCAACCTATATGAACTTGAGTGGAGAGGCTGTACGTTATTGGATGGGCGTTGAGTCTATTCCTATTGAGCGTATTTTAGTTGTTGTTGATGATTTGGCACTACCTTTTGGTACTTTAAGACTTAAACCTAAAGGTAGTGATGCTGGACATAATGGCCTTAAGAATATAGCTCTGTTGCTTAAGAGTGAAGCGTATCCACGCTTGCGCTTTGGCTTAGGAAATGATTATCCTCAAGGGCGACAAGTCGATTTCGTTTTAGGAAAGTTCAACAGTGATGAGGTTACAGAAATGCCTAAACTCTTAGACCGTTCGTGTGAAATCATTAAGAGTTTTGCTTTAGCTGGTCTTGCTCGTACGATGAACCAGTATAATTAGATAAGGACGTATTGGTATGAGGAGCGAAAGAGACGATTGCTATCGTTTAGGTATTTGTTTGTTTGTTTTTATATTGCTTTTATCAGTAGGAAATATCTATTTTCTGCTATCAGCATTTGCGCTTGAGTTAATACTTTTATTGCGGTGGGGGCAAATACAAACTAATGCCAAGCGTTATGCTGTTCTTTTGTTTTTCGTATTCCTAGGCGCTTTACCTTTAGCTTTTGAGCGGATAGGGGAGGAGGCGTTCTTTCAATTCTTAGGTTGGGGGATTACGCAAGAAGGGATTAGACTTGCTAGCCTTGTAATGTTACGTTCGCTTACCTCTTGTTTGCTGATTTCTATCATGCTCTACTTAATTCCAATCTATCGACTGTGTCAAATACTTCGTCTGTGGCGCGTTCCGGGGCTATTCGTCGATTTAATGGAGTTATCTTATCGTTATATCCATTTGCTTTTAGAAAGAGGTGAGTATATCAAGGATGCACAACTTCTTCGTTTGGGTTACAGAACTTGGCGTGAACGCTATCGTCATGGAGGTATGCTCTTATCTCGTTCGTTTATACTTGCTCACTCTGAGGCAGAGGATATGTATGAAGGACTTTTGACGAGGCATTTTGAAGAAAGTGATAACTCAACTACAAATACAGATGTGAGAACTACAGAAACAGAAGGTGATACTCTGCTCAGTCTTGATAAAATAGTATTTGCGTATAATAAAACTCAGATTGCTCTTAACGAAGTCAGTCTAGATATTAAGCGAGGAGAGCGAATAGTATTGCTTGGTGCCAATGGTTCAGGAAAATCAACGCTGATGAAGTTGCTTGCAGGGCTTCATCGTGAGCAAAGTGGTTTGTTTATTCTTGAGGGTCAAGAGCTCAATCGTAATCCCAAAGATTTAAGAAGGCAAAGAGAGCGTATAGCACTAATTATGCAGAATGCTAATCATCAGCTTTTTTGTCCTTCAGTAGAAGATGAGATTGCTTTTGGCTTGCGTAATAGTGGTTATTCTGAAGAAGAGGTATCTCTCCGTGTAGAGGAGATAATTGCAGAGTATCATCTAGAAAGTCTTAGAAGTAAGCCTCCTCATTTGCTTAGTGAAGGGCAGAAGAAGTGGGTTAGTATTGCTGCGATTATGGCTCTTAGACCTGATGTAATCCTTATGGATGAGCCTACGGCTTGTCTTGATTGCTATTATACGGAGCAAGTTATGCGTTTGGCATCATCTTATTGTGATGCTGGCTGTACTGTGATTTTATCTACGCATGATATGAATTTGGCCTACGATTGGGCAGATAGGGCTATTGTGATGGATGCAGGTTCAAAAATATTTGATGGACTTTTAGATGATTTATATTCGGATAAAGAGCTACTCAAGCAAGCAAAGCTTCGCCAGCCTTATGGTTTCGAGAAAAGTGTTACTACGAACTCTAAGTCTGCATTTGAGTCGGAAGAAGAAAATCAATCTATTGCACTTAATCCAACATATAGGTTAGGATTGTTCTTGGATAGTTCTTCCCTAAAAGCTCTTATTGTGGGTGGAGGTAAGGGTGCTATACGCAAGGCTCTTACTCTATTAAAGGCTGGGGTGCAATGTACGGTTATTGCTCCAAATGTTAGTTCTGAATTATCAGAGTATGAGCAAAGTGGTCATTTGAATTGGATTTGCCGAGAAGTAGAAGAATCTGATTTAGATGGTTATGATTTAATCGTTGCTGCAACAAATGATGCAGAGTTAAATCATCAGATTTGTTCACGCGCTAAGCGCCTTGGTAAGTTGGCAAGTAATCTAAGTAATCCCAAGGACGGGAATATACAATTTGCAGCACTCTTAGATGATAAAGGAATTCAGATCGCTGTTCATACACGCTATAGCATTCCAGAGGTAGCGCAGTCTATACGCGAGAAGATTGCACGCAGTTTGGTCTCTATTGATGAGTCTGATTTAATCAATCTTTCTGAATTACGGAAAGAAGGTCAGCTTGAGGAGTATCGTGTAGCAAGAGAGCGATTTGTTGAAAAATTAAGTTTATGATAGGATTAATAGGTATTAATCATCAGATAGCCGATATTGAGAAACGAAGTGCTTTTGCGCTTACAAGCGGAGAAGCCAGTTTAATTGTAGAAGATTGGATAGCTTGCCATTTTGTGAAAGGGGCGGTTATCCTCTCTACATGTAATAGGGTAGAGATATATTACGATGTAGAAACGACTTGTCCTGCCGCTGTAGAACAGAAACTAATACACTCGCTACTAAGCAATCTAGAGCTAAGTGTTAGATATGGAGAGTATCTGATGAAGCTCCGTGATGCTGATGCTTATGAGCATCTTTTTAGACTTGCTTCGGGGCTTGAATCTATGGTCATTGGTGAAACTCAGATATTAGGGCAACTTAAAGAGGCTTATCGTATGGCTTCATTATCGGGGCATTGTTCTGGGGTCTTATCAAGGCTCTTTCATAGGGCTTTTGAGGTTGCTAAGCGAGTGCGTAGTGAGTATATTCTGAGCTCAACTCCTATTTCGGCAGGCTCGGCCGCAGTGGATAAACTCTTCTCTCTACCTAATAAACCTAATAGGGTGTTAATTGTGGGGGCAGGGCTTATGGCCGATACGATATATGAGCACTTGCTACATCATAATGCTGAACATATAGTAGTATACAATCGCACTAGAGAACGTGCTGAGAAATTTAAAGAGCAACATCCCAAGGCAGAGATTGCTAGCGAGAATAGTCTTGAGCGAGAATTAAGGCTTGCAGATGCCATCATTGTGGCGACTTCGGCTCCATCTCCAATAGTACATTCGGAGCATGTCCGTCCTGAGTATGGGGCAAAGACGATTATAGACTTAGCCGTTCCTCGTAATGTCGCTTCAGAAGTAGATACGCTATCCCATATCACACTTTATACGATAGATGCCCTAGAGGATTTAGGTCAAAGTGTAGACCAAGATACTCATAATAAGGTTGCATCTATCATATCAGAATATGTGCAAATCCATCAACAATGGATGAATGGTGCGCAGATGCGGGAAGCTATTGGTGCTATACAGCGTGCCACTTCATTGCTCTTAGAGAAAGAACTTGCCTATAATGATAATGCTTTGTCTGAGAGAGAAGAAATGCTACTAAACCAGCATCGAGAGCATTTCCGAGTAACTATATCAACTGCTATTGTATCGGCTCTGCGGGATATTTCTGAAGATGGGCATCGACATAGGTATGTTGATGCTGTGCAGGCAATCTTTGAAAAGGTCGCAAGCAAACTGAGCGAGTCTGCAGATTGATGCCTTTACTTAGATAATAGGATAAATAAAAATATGAATATAGATACATTTATAATAGGAACGAGAGGTTCTAAGTTAGCCTTAGCTCAGGCTGAGCAAGTTAAGAGAGAACTCCTCCTTGCTTATCCCGAGCTTAAGGTCGAACTTCGCATAATTAAAACGAAGGGAGATAAGCGACTGGACCTCTCTTTGAATGCTTCTGGTGATAAGGGGCTTTTTACAAAAGAACTCGAGGAGGCTTTATTTGCTGGAGAGATAGATTGTGCTGTACATAGCCTTAAAGATTTACCCGTTGAACTCTGTTCGGGTACTTCTTTGGGCGCAATCCTTAGAAGAGAACAGGTCAATGACGTCTTGATAAGTGTACGATATAAGTCTCTAGCAGAGTTGCCTAATGGAGCTATAGTTGGAACGAGTAGTCCACGAAGAGCTGCGCAACTTCTAGAGCAACGTTCAGATTTAGATATTCGCGAGATTAGAGGAAATGTAGATACCCGTTTGGCGAAACTAGATAACGGAGAATATGATGCCATTGTGATGGCCTATGCAGGACTTAAGCGTTTGGGCTTAGAGGAACGTATTACGCAAGTTTTGCCTGAGGTTCAGATGGTACCTGCGCCCGGTCAAGGTGCAATAGCTGTTCAGATAAAGAGTGACAGAGAGGACTATAAAGAGTTGCTAAAACCGTTACACCACGATTACACTGCTCGCTGTGTAGAGGTTGAGCGTTATATCTTATCCAAAATAGGAGGAGGATGTGCTGTGCCTTTTGGCTGTAACTGCAGCGTCGGGCTAGCTAAGGAACAAGTGCAAAAAGACGAAGAGGGCATCGAAGTTTTGTATGTCCTAGTGTATGATTGCAATGATATGAAGCAGAGCCTGAAGGCTATCATTGTGCCTCTAGACCTCCCTAATGAGGAAATCTGGAAGCATCTTCAAGAAGAATGTATACCTGTTAGCCGTGAAAGAGTTTTCTAGAGTTTATTTGGTAGGGAGTGGTCCGAGTGATGCTTCACTGCTAACCCTTAGGGCAAAAGAGTTAATAGAGTCTGCTGATGTCATCATTTATGATGCCCTTGTAGATAGTTCTATACACCGAATGTTTCCGACAAAAGCAAAATTGTATAATGTAGGGAAACGTGCTGGTGCTCACGCTATGCGTCAAGAGGAGATTAACGCTCTTATTGTGAGCGTTGCCTTGTCTCAAGGCGGAAAGATTGTGCGCCTAAAGGGAGGAGACCCTTTTGTATTCGGACGAGGGGGCGAGGAGATGCAAGCGCTTCAAGGCTCCGGTATCTCTTATGAGATAGTGCCAGGAGTAACAGCTGGTATTGCTGCGCCTGCCTATTGGGGAGTGCCAGTGACGCATAGAGGATTGAGCCGCTCGGTAACGCTTGTTACAGCCTTTACCAAAGATGGTGGACTACCTAATCTAGATTGGCAGGCTTATGCTCATTTAGATGGGACACTTGTTTTCTATATGAGTATGAGGGTTGTGCCACAGATAGCTGAAGCACTCATGCGAGCAGGTAAGGGTGGAGATGTTCAAGCTGCGATTATCAGTGAGGGAACACGCCCTACTCAATGCTTAGTAAAGCAAGATCTCAAGACATTTGCCTTAGGCCATGAAGATTACGAGATATACAGTCCGGGTATTTTCGTTGTGGGAGAAGTCCTCGAGTTTGCAGACCAATATCAATGGTATCAAAAGCCTGCCTTGACGGGTAAAAAGGTTTTGGTAACACGTTCTGAAGGGCAAACATCCGAACTAACAGCACTTTTGGAAAGAGAAGGTGCGGAGGTTAGAGTTCTGCCTACATTTCAAATACAGCAGGAATTACATCCTACATTTGAATTAAATCGTTACAAGGATGTTTTTTCTGTATTGGCTTTGACCTCTCCTAATGCCGTGCATAGTTTTATGAATTGTTTGACTACACAGGGACTAGATGCACGAGCCTTGTCTATCTTTAAAACAATAGCAGTAGTAGGACCTGCTACGGCTAAAGCTCTTGCATCTTATGGAGTGCGTCCTGATATTACAGCTCAGGTTCATACAGCGGAGGGATTATCCAAAGAAATAGCTCTACTCAAACCACAAAGGGTACTACTTCCTACAAGTAATTTAGGCGGAGCTATTCTGCTTGATGCGCTTCAAAGCCAAGGGATAGAGGTTGATTGCGTCTGCGTTTATCGCAATGAGCCTATAGACTATAAGACGGAAGACTTAGAACAAGTACTTGAGTCTGTCGATTGGCTTACATTCTGTAGCTCTTCTGCGGCAAACAACTTCTACAATTTACTGAAGTCGCATGGTCTAGAGTCGCGTGTAGAAGCTAAGATTGGAGCTATTGGTCCTAGTACAGCTGCGACGCTGACTTCTTTGGGTTGGTCTGTAACAGCAGAACCATCAAAACCTGATATGGAAGAGTTTGTTGCTGCCATTGTATCAGCGTCTATATCAATGTAGTTTATATGGTGATAAATAAGCGTAAACTGGTTTTCTGGGGATTGGGGCTTATACTCGCACCTATCCTACTTGTTTTCTTGCTGGGGGTAGCGCTTTATATTCCTGCTATTCAGAGGTGGTCAGTATCTATAATAGAGGAAAAAGCTTCTAATGCATTAAATAAATCTGTTCACATTGGACAATTACGTCTTACATATCCGCTAAACTTGTCATTAGGAGAGGTGAGCGTTCTCAATGCTCCTAGAGATACAATGATGAGTGTGGATAGGCTAGAGTTAGGCTTAAGTCCAATGGCTTTGTTGGATAATCTGGCTGTAGTTCCTTCTCTTGGACTGGAGGGCGTTCAGTATAATCAAGTTGATACGCTAAAGCAAACAACTATTCATTTTCGGCTCAAGCAAGGTGAACTTAAACAAGCAGTACTAGCTTGGAAAAAAGAGAAAGTAAGTGCTAGTAGTTTAGTTGCCGATGGCTTGATGGTTTATTACCATAGTTCGGATACGACAAAGAGTGAGTCCGAACCTTTGCGTTGGACGATAGACCTGAGTAATGCTTGCTTAAAGAATAGTCGTTTTGATATAGGTTTGCCTTTAGATAGTTTGCAAACTCAGGCAGCAATACCTTATCTAGCAACGACCAATCTCGGTATAGATTTAGGAAAGCAGACTTATCGATTAAGGTCAGGAAAGCTAAAGGATGCTTCTTTGCTCTATCATAAGGGCGGAGAGACCAAACTATTATCAGGTCTAATAAATCCCAATCATATTGAGCTTAAGCATACGAGTTTCGATTTAGAGCAAGTTCTAAGTCAAGGCTCTGATTTGGAATTATCCTTGAGAGGGTTTACAGCGCAGGAGCGTTCTGGCTTCAATGTTAAACAGCTAAGTTTAATCTGTCAAATGGATAGTTTAAATCTTAAGTTGGCAGATTTATCTCTTCGTACGGATTATTCGTCTCTAAAGGGACATATTAAGGTTCCTTTCTCAATGTTTAAGGGTGATTCTACCGTATTTGCTGAGTTGGGGCTAGATGCAGACTTAAGTTTGAAGGATGCATTAACTCTTTCGGGAGAAGCACTTGCCCCTGAATATAGAGCGACTATAAGTAATCCCAAAACTTCTGGATGGATTGTAGACAGACCTATTCATCTTGCTGTAGATTTAGAAGGTACGCTTCAGGAATTAGCTGTCAAAGAGGCTAATCTTAAGTGGAAAGATATTCTTAATCTTTCTTGTGATGGAACACTATATAACTTACAAAACTATAGTCGTAGACGAGGGCGCATCACGCTAGAGGGACAAACCTCTTCTTATACAGACCGTTTGTTGTCTTTGTTTGTATCTGGTCCTAGGGCTTATCGTATCCCAGAGAATTTAGCTTTGACTGGTAAGGTAGACCTTATGAAAGGGCACCTCTTAACCGACTTACAACTTCGCCATCAAGCAGAATTAGTGAAGCTCTATGCAAATCTCGATGAGCAAACGAAGTCGTATAAAGCTAAGGTACACCTAGAACAGTTTAATGGGCGTACCTATATGCCCTCAATGGGTGTCGGCTTAGTTACAGCTCATATCGATGCTGAGGGTAGAGGATATGACTTATTTAGTCAAGCAACGTCTTCAGTCGTTAAGGGACGTATTGACCAAATGCAGTATGAGGCACTAGCTCTGAAAGATGTAACTTTTGATGGTCGTTTAAGACGGGGAGAGCTAAATCTGAATATGAATAGCTTTAATCCCGGTCTTGACTTCTCTCTACTCTTGGAGGCTGTGGTAAATCGGAATAGACTACAGAGTAGCATCATTATGAATGCTAATGATATTGATGCTTCAGCTCTAGGTATTTCGCCTTTATTATCAGCACTTAAACTCAGTCTGAAGGGAGAGCTGAGTAGCGACTTTAAGGATAATCATTCTTTTAGAGCCTCGGCTGAAGGTATGCAGTTTGCATTTGATGGAGAACTGATTAAGCCTAATCAAGTAGACTTATCACTGAATACGAATACCAAGCAAAGTGCGTTAGCCTTGTCTTCGGGCGACCTTAAGCTGTCGTTGAGTTTAGGTGAAGCTCCTACCAAGTTGATGGGGCGTGCTAATGAATTAACTCTGCTTGGAAAAAAATGGTGGTCAGATGTGCAGACTTCCAAGAATACTCAGCTTAAGTTAGAGCAGCTTGTAGCTAAATTCCCTGAGCTGGACTTAGATGTAGAGATGGGAACGAATAATGCTCTTAGAGCTTATCTAATCAAATCTCGTTTATCTCTAGAAGGCTTAGAAGGCCAAGTGAGATTACGTCCAAACTTTGGTATAGATGGGCATATCTTAGCGCATGATTTGAGGCAAGATACTTTGCGTATTAACTGTGTAGACCTTACGATGAATACGCTTCATTATCCTCGTAAATCTAAAGGTAGCTTAGGTCTTGATAGTTTACGCTTTGTAACTCAGTTAAAGATTGATAAGACTAGATTTCGTCAGCAGAAGCCATTTACTTTGAATTTGTCCCTCAATAACTCCTTGCAAGATGCGGTAGTTGCTCTTGTTCATAAAGGAGAGCATGGAGAGGTAGAGAACCAAATGAAGGTATTGGCTGATTGGACGCAATCTTCATACCGTCTTCATATCCCTGATACAGTGCTAGTGCTTGCAGGGAATACTTTGCACGTTAATGATGGGAACTGGTTCAATTTGACTAAGGGGAACTATTTCTTTAGTGGAAATCTTAATTTGACTAATCCTCAAAACAACGCGAACCTAAGCTTTATCGCTGATCATCGAGAATATAAAGAGCAGGAGGCTCTCCTATCGGTGAAGGGTATTGCTTTGCAAGATTATAGAGCCCTAGGGCTACCCAATCTGAGTGGAACACTCTCAGGAGATATTGACTATGCTAGAGAGGGGGATATTCATAAGCAGCCTGTTATTAGTGGGGACTTGGCGATACAAGAACTCAGTTATGAGGATAAGAAGTTAGGCCACTTTGCTATGGCTCTCTTCTATCAGCCTCGAACAGATGGTACTCATGACTTGACGACCGAAATAAGTTATAAGGGTAAGCAGGCGCTTAGCATCAATGGTATTTATGATGCGAAGAGCAAAGACCCCTTAAAAGCAACTCTCAAACTCAAAGAGTTCCCAATGGAAATTGCTAATCCTTTTACGTCGTCTTACCATACATATTTAGCGGGTTCTGTAAGCGGAGATTTGCAAATGAGTGGTTCTTTATCAGACCCTCAATTACTTGGTTCGCTTAAGACACAAGCAGGTAAAATTGATTTGCAGGATTATGCGACTACACTCTTGCTCGATAGTTTGCCCCTACAAGTCAATAAGGACCGCATAGAGTTTGATAACTACGCACTACATTCAAGTGTAGACCTTGTTCATCCTTTTCTTCTGAATGGATATATCCATACGCATGGCTCTTCGATGATGAATGCTAACTTAAGTATTACGGCGAATGAAGTTAAGTTGATGGAGCAAATGCGTCCTAAGAAGGATAGTCAGGTTGTATATGGACGTTTGATTTCTTCGGGAGATATTCGTGTAAATGGTTCTCTTATGAGTCCTCGTGTGCGAGGTCGTTTAGATGTATTGAGCGGTACAAGTTGTACTTATGTCATGAAAGAGTCTGTTTTAGATAACTCAGATAAATCTGTTGGTTTGGTTGAGTTCAAGGATTTCGCAGATACACTTTTCTTGGATAAGGCTCCTGTTAGTACTCGTGATTTAGGTGGTATGGATATGAACTTATCTATTCATATTGACCCTACTGTGCGCTTCAATGTTAATCTTACACCTGATGGTAGGGACTACATGAATATGCAGGGAGGAGGTAATCTGCAATTCCGCTATCGTCCTTATGGCGAGATGTCTCTTATCGGTAGATATGATATGAGCGGTGGTGGCACTCTTCAGTATACGCTGCCTGTGGTTGGAAGCAAGCATTTTGCTATTGACCCATCAGGTTATATTGCGTTTGATGGAGATGTGATAAATCCTACCATAGACTTTATGGCTACCCAAAAGGTACGAGCCTCTGTTGGAGATGCAACTAATGGAAAGACTAACTTTAATGTAAGTATTAAGGCTAAAAATCGTATTGACAATATAAACTTAGGTTTTGATTTGTCTGCGCCAGAGAACTTATCTATACAGAATAGGCTAGTCGCAATGAGTAGTGAAGAGCGAGCTAAGCAGGCCATTGGCTTGTTAGCTACGGGAACTTTCTTAGGAGGTAGCGGTGCAAATAACCTAGATTTGAATGAGACATTCTCAGCCTTGATACAGAACCAAATTAACACTGTGGCTGGTAGTTTGCTAAGTGGTACGGACCTCAGTGTGGGTATGAACCTTAATGAGAATGGTCTTTCAGGAGTTAACCGAGCAAGTTATACTTATAGCTTTAGTCGTCGCTTCTATAATGACCGTATTAGGGTTGTTGTAGGTGGGAAGATACAAACCGGAGAGAATGCTACTAATAGTGGTCAGCAGTTTATTGATAATGTATCCGTAGAGTATCAAATGGATAAGGCTGGAGAGCGATTTGCTCAGGTATACCACAAGCGTATCACGGATAACGTTATTGAAGGTGAATACAGTGAAACAGGGGTAGGTTTACTCTTGCGACGGAAGTTAAGTAAACTGAGTGATTTCTTCAGATTTAAGCGTAAGCGCAAACCGCTTCCAACAGATAGTACCAAGAGCAAATCAAAACCTTCACATCTCTTTATGTTGCCTCCGCAAAAGAGTGAAGAGGGCGAGAAGAATTAGTATTCTAAACTAAAAACTATGTGACTAGGCAGTATCAGAATAAAA
>RBKG01000121.1 GCA_003640335.1 Porphyromonas sp. | reverse complement strand
TGGTCATTTACATAAGTAAACTCCCTGCGCCCTCAGTCTCAATGCCTTGCGATTGCTGCATTCTGCAAAGCCCCACAAAAGGACAAATTTGACTTGTCCTTTTGGAGACCGCCCAGCGGTCTCTAATTGTAATGATGATATTCACGCTTAAACAAACTAATTATATGTTCCCTTTTTCTACATAATCAGATATATCTTTTCAGATTAGAATACATATTACGCCATAAGAACAAGGATAAACATTTTGCATACCCCCTTATCAATAACTAACTTTGCACACCAGAATCAATAAATCACAGATGAAATTATTTACACCTTCAACTAAAAATTACAGAGCGGATATTGATGGACTTAGAGCTCTTGCAGTGCTGTCAGTAGTAGCATTTCATTTTAATGGCTATCGTGTTCCTAATGGGTTCCTTGGAGTAGACATCTTCTTTGTTCTATCTGGCTACCTCATAACCAACGTTATTTATAATGAAATCAAGCAAGATAAGTTTTCTTTCAAAGATTTTTATATTAGAAGAATCAAGCGCATACTACCAGCATTCTTTACCATTCTAATTGTTGGACTTGCTCTTGCTCGTTTACTATTTCTGCCCCATGACTACAGTGAAGTAAAGGAGTCCGCTCTATCTGCTATTTTATTTTCAGGGAACTTTTTCTTCGCTCAACTAGATGGTGGATATTTTTCCGGAGAGATTAATCAGAAACCCTTTCTACAGTTATGGAGTTTGGCTGTTGAAGAACAGTTTTATTTTGTATTCCCTATCATACTGATTGGTTTAACTTCCTTTGCTCAAAAATGTAAATGGAGTGTAAGGAGCGGTAGCATCTTAATCTTGATTCTACTCGGATTAACAATAATCTCTACGCTCAGTGGTCTTATTCACTATACTTGGGATAGTTATTACCTTGCTCATATCCGATTTTCAGAAATGCTCATCGGAGCTATGCTAGCTATCTTCTTAGTTGAACACCCCAAATCCCAGATATCATCGACAAACAACATAATTTTAAGTATAATCTCCTTAGTTGCTATTATTGTCAGCATCTTTTGGGGTCCATATATTAAGCCATATTTTCCCGGAGTACTAGCTCTCATTCCTTGTCTAGCAACCGCTGGTCTTATCTATGCTGGGCGTAACACTGGACAATGGTATAATAAACTTATGTCTGTAACTCCGATTGTTTGGGTTGGAAAAATATCTTATTCTCTCTATCTTTGGCATTGGACACTACTCGCTATCTTCAGATATGTAGCAGATGGGAGGTCGTTTCCAATACACACTCAAATAGGGCTTCTAGTACTCATCTTCATTTGTTCTACTTTAAGCTACTACTTCATTGAAGAACCATTACGCCACCGCAAATGGAGTTTCTCTTCGGCTGCGTTATCCCTATATGTAAGTCCTAGTATCTTAATTTTAACTTTTGCATTCTTGTGTCCTACCCCAAATTATAAACTTGATGTAGCCGAAATTCAACAACTATCCCCAACAGATATTCCCTATTTACCTCATAGCAATACCACTGCCGTTGGAGACTCCAACAAACCTCTAAATGTACTTATTGTTGGAGACTCACATGCGCTGCATAGTCGTCCTTTGCTCGATAGTATAGCTAAACATGAAGGCTGGCATGGCACTATATCTGGCATCAGATCTGGAATATACATCTATGATCCCAGTATGGATAGTCTGACCTTATTGAATCTTGTTCAAAAAGGAGTCTATGGTAGAAGAGGACCAGAAGAAAAAATATACCTAGATAGGAATCAAAAGCTTATTACTGATTACAAAAAATACTCAACCATCATTATTGCTAACTTTTGGGGCAACATGTACTACATTAAGAATCCCAGCATGCTTAGTTCGATAGATCAGATGCTAACTACCTTTACTGATGCAGGTAAAGATGTTATTCTTCTCAACACTTGCTACTACTATAATGCTGGTTTCCCCCACGCTTCTTTAGTACAAAAGGGCCTAGGAATAAATCCACGATACATCAAGGCTTTATTTGATCGAGACCCTTTAACAGGAGCTAATTTTGTAGAATCGAAAAGAGTTGCGGATAGCATACAACGACATGTAGAAAAAAAATACCCAACCGTTCGCTGGGTTGATATGGCTCAATACATTCCAGAAAACCTCTTTCATGATGGCATAAGCGTCCTTTCCGATTGGGCTCACCTTAGCCTTCATGGAGCGCACTATCTTGCTGGAGAATTTATCCGCAGAAAGCAGAGACTTGTTTCTTCTCCTCAGACAAAAGAGGCGAAATAAGCTCGACCTAATCAGTAAAAAGGCAGCTACAGATTAAATCTGCAGCTGCCTTTTTTATAATCTTAGCCTAAAGACTTAGGGATTAACGAGTGCTTTAACGATTAGCTTGCGCACCTTGCCCTCGCCAATAAGTGGCGCATGTGGGTCTTCTGGCCACACGATTGCAAATTGACCGGGCTTAAGGTCTACAAAACTCGTAGGCTCTTCGTGAAAAAGCATATAGTCGCCCTCTTCATCATAAGCCTTAGAGGGCGCAGCACAGTCATTGATGCTCTTCCAGCCGATACGCTCCTTGCCCTCTAGCACGATATGTATATCCAAATAGGCTTTG
The DNA here is from genome assembly GCA_003640335.1 of Porphyromonas sp. GTDB lineage: Bacteria > Bacteroidota > Bacteroidia > Bacteroidales > Porphyromonadaceae > Porphyromonas. The sequence continues at coordinate 2,861 of RBKG01000121.1, read as the reverse complement.
TGTGCCTCCAAAGGCTGTTCTTCAGCCTTAACTAGCTGAGGATTTACATTGTTGATAAATAACTTATCTCCATCGAGCACAATGCGCTCAAGAGGAGCATTCAATAGGTCGTGGCTCTTGATATAATCAAAAACACGCTTAAAATCTGGGTGGAGCTGTTCGATACGCTCCGAATACTTAAGGTCTCCTAGTATCATAATGAAATTATAGATATATTTATTTTAGGTTCCTCGAAGATGAAGATGTCCGAACTTCTTACCCCCGGTTTTATCTCTCCACCAATAAGAATACCATTGAAATTCCCATCTGGCCTAGATAGATAAACAGCATCAGCCCTAGCAGGCATAGACTTGCCATGAGGTTGTACCCAGTCTCGTTTCTTGAAATCAAAATCGTACCAGTTAGGTGTAAACCCATACCAAGTAGGGTCTTGGTCAAGATAGGCTCGACCATCGCCCTCTAACTCTAAAATCAGTTTTTTATCACCTGCTTCTCGAGCTTGCTTAAGTTGCTTCTCACGCTCCAGAGCCTTCACAAAAATACTTGAGCGTACACCACCAAAGAATGAGGGACTCCAACCAACAGTGCAACCTCCACCAAAGCTCAAATCCTTCAATAGACTTTTCTCGGCTACAGGGAAGGCCTGCCACTTGCGCGCTTCAGGCTCATAAGTCATGACTGTTACATCCGCTTCTACGGCTTTATTTGGGTCCTCAACGCCAGTAAAGGAGCCGACAAAACCAATTTTATCATATTCTTTACAGCCAACAAGTTTAAGAAAAGGGCTATGAGGGTAAGGCTCTTCATTACGCCATCCTGCCTTCAGATTGAGCAGGTCTAAGGAAATAACAGAGTTTGATAAACGTCCCGATACAGAACCTCCTATTAGATAAAATCGGTCTTTCAGGATAACAGTAGCCATACCACTACGAGGCTCTGGCAAGTCCGGCAGAGTATCAACGCTACAATGGCTATCAGAGTAAACCTCAATGTAATAGACCTTCTTCAAATCGCCCTCATCAGACTTGCCTCCTGCTACCAGAAGTAATGTCTTCCCATTAGGTGTTTGATAAGGTATCGAGCCGGCATAAGCCGTAGGCTTAGGCAAACGACGATGACTAAGTTTCTTCCAACTAAGTTTTATTGTATCAGAGCTTTGCGTCCTACCTGCTTTATACAAATCAGCAATGTATATGTCCGAATAGAACCTCTTTTTGCCTCCTTCTAGAGCCGACTTATCAGGAAAATTGCAACCGCCAGCCATAAGCAGATACCCTTGTGAGAGTACAGCCATGTGTCCCGACACCCCCTTAGCATAGGCAGAATCTATCTGAGGAGTTTGAGCATAGCGCACACGCCCTTCTTGGGCGATAAGGGTCTTATGGCTATACCCCAAGATAAGGAGCAGTATAGCCATAAGTGTGGTTTTAGAGTAATGTAATAGGGTCATTATTTCTTGAGCAATTCATCGCAGAGTTGATAACTCTTAATCATCATACGAGGGATATGGAAAGGTCCTTTGAAGATATTACCCTTAGCAGGTTGTGCTACCGAACCATCTCTATGCAAGTAGCCGTACCACTCTCCATACTCAGCATCAGGGAAGTGCGCATACGTCCAGTCACTGATTTGCTTATGCCAAGTGAGATACTTTTCATCATTCGTTAGCTCATAAGCATAAAGAGTAGCAATAATAGCCTCAGTTTGTGGCCACCAGAATTTCATATCCTGAGAGTAATCTTGTTGAGGGAAGCCCTTGCAGTCACGGAAGTTAATGATACCGCCGAATTCCTTATCCCAGCCCCATTCCCAAGACCAGTCTAAGATAGTAAGAGCCATATCAAGAAGTTCTTTATCTCCGCCACGATACTTGACTTCGTCCATCAAGAACCAAGCAGTCTCAATGCAGTGACCGGGGTTAATCAGACGACCATTAATCGTATCAATAAATTCGCCATTAGGACCTACACCTTCAAGAAGCGCCTTAAACTCAGGCTTCATGAAATAAGTCTTAAGCTCGTGAATGCTATCTGCTATTTGCTTATCAAGGGCAGGGTCACTAATAGCCTTACGCACCTGAGCAGCTACATTGAGCATAATCATCACAATAGAGTGTCCACGACCACCACCAGAGGTTGGAAGATACTTACTTGGCAAGAAGCCGGGTGTAGCGAGCCAAGTCTGCACTTGCTTAAATAGCTTGAGTGCCTTCTCGGCATAAGTCTTATCGCCACTAGCTAGGCTATACTCAGCCATTGCGATGATTGCAAATGATTCACTGAAGACATAGCGACGCAGACGAAGAGGAGTACCATCTTCCCCTACCTCAAAGTACATACGTCCCTCCTCATTGAAACAATGCTTCTCTATAAAATCAATACAGAGTTTGCTTGCTGCTAGATACTCAGGGCGAGCATCGATATGATTGTACACATTAGCGAAGATGTAGCCAGCACGACCTTGAAACCAAACGCTCTTAGTCGTATCCATAAGCTTACCATCACGGTCAAGGCAAGTATAAATACCGCCATGCTTATGGTCAAGTCCATGCTCAAGCCAGAAAGGTAGGATATTATTTGTCAGTTCGTCTTTGTAACGCTCTGCCCAATAGGCAAAATAAGTCTTTGTATTCATGATATTCCTTTATATATAATTCAATGATGCAAAGATAGCATACTCTCTCCATTAACCCAAGATTAAGTCAGTACGTCGTACTCGTTTCAGTGAGTACACGCACTCACTTCAGTAAGTACGCGTACTCACTGAAGTGTTTACGTGTACTTACAATTATCATTTAACTTATCTCTATAAAGTTTCCATATAATGCAACTTTTAGTACCTTTGCGATATGACCAGAAAGA
>RBKG01000301.1 GCA_003640335.1 Porphyromonas sp. | reverse complement strand
TAGTGCGGGCAAAAGCATCTTCTTCATTTTTTCGATAAATATAAAATTTAATTGCTGGGGAACTGCTCATAGAAGGCTTTCTCCTATGAGCTTTGTCCTCCAAGTTACTATATACTTAGTTTAATGTTTGTCTTTACTCTTATGAGGAATGGTGTAGAAGCCTGCAGGGAAAGCATTAACGCCCATCTTCTCTAGAATGGTTGTCTTCTTCGTAGCATCCATTATCAGCGTGAGGTTATTCTTGTACTTATCACCCCAACCTTCCAAAGCGGCATAATACACATTACCCTTATCATCAAGACCAAGACTATTGTAGTATTGTGTCAAAGCTGTAGGATATTCTTTACTATCTACATCAAACCATTTAGATGTTTTCTTAGCACTAAAATCATGAACATAAATGCTACGACCATTTGCGATATAAAGCATATTTCCATAGGCAAATATGCGAGAACTTGAAGTCCAATTATGTGCTAAGTCCACCTCCGAAACCTCTTGCTCTTCTAGTATTTTGAACGCCTTAGGGTCTTGACTCAGTTTAGCTATTCTGTTAGGTTTAGTATAGCTCATAAATAGAGAGCCATTATTAGATAAGGCTAACCCCGAGACTGTTCCCTCAGCTAGTGCAAGAGATGCGACTACTCTGTCACCTTGTATCATCAAGACTTTATTATCTTGAGTAAGCGCAAAGACCAAATCGCCAACAGTCTTCATATTGAGCTTACTTGCTTGAAGAGTTTCAGGTATAAGCTTGAAGCCTCCCTGCTCTCCACCCACATAAATACCTTTATCTGTACGCAGATAAATCTTATCTCCTACGACAGCGATATGAGATGGATTTAATGCAACTAACTTTTCATCTGTATATTCAGAGAGGAACTTAAGGCTATTAGCCTCGGCAATGACTAGCATACCTTCCCCCCCATTAACCTTTCCGTTCTGAGAAATGATATATATCTTGTTGTTCGCAAAAGCCATATCCTGACAGATATTACCTAGCTTCTTACCATTAACACGATAGAATGCATTATCAACGATAACCTTATGCTTAGCGTTGAGGTATGTAAGTGAACCCGTCTCTGTTTTCAAGCTACCCTCATTAAGAAGGAAGACACCCTTATCAAAACGAGGACGAACACCATACTTTTTCTTGAACTCTTGACCAT
>RBKG01000308.1 GCA_003640335.1 Porphyromonas sp. | reverse complement strand
CATAAATCTTCTGTATAGTTGTAGATATCATTGAGAGATGAAATTTCTACTTTAAACTCTTTTCTGTCCTCTCCTCTAAAGACTGATATGTATTTCTTTGTTGCGCTATTAAAGTGTAGACGACATATAGGTTTGCGATTGTTATCATCTAATAAAATAGCAAAGTATGTTTGTGCATCGCGATAGCAAACTCTAGATAGGTCTACCTCTGTACGTACGATAGATTTAACTATCATATATCCTTCCAACTCTTCCTCTGTAGTTACAATAGAGTCGTCTGTCGTATTACTATCAGTTGTAGCCTCAGTCTCTGTTATCTCTGATAGGCTACTATCATTGGTATTATCTAGAGCATTCTTGAGACGATTAGAGATTTGTTCGGTGATATATAAGCTAATTGAACGCTTTAGTAAGTAGGTAAACTGCTCTTGAACCTTTGCCGTTATAACACCATCATAAACTTGTTTTGCAAAGAGCCGAACGAATTCGGCTGATGGATTGGCGACTTCTTCAGCGAAAATAGCTCGTAATTCATTAGCATACTTGAGTTCTGATGCAGAACTTAGGATAGCATCTATATCAAAGTAAGATTTATGAAATTTCTTTATTTCTTCAATTTGGAAGTCCTTGAGGTCAAGAAGATTAATGTCAAGGAATGGTTTTTCATCCATGATGTTAGGCTTCACTAAATCTGTATAAAAACAATAGCGAATACCATTGGTTAAGATTGCAAATTTAGCATTTGAGGCAACAAAATATCTTTTTAGTTGTGTCTCGTGCAGATCTAGGGGTTGCTTCCAATGCTTACACTCAATAAGAATCATAATTTCACCACCTTGGGCTATTGCATAATCAATCTTCTCCCCTTTCTTTTTGTTGAGGTCGCAATCAAGTTCGGGAATAACCTCTAAGGGATTGAATACATCATATCCAAGGCTAGCTATAAAGGGCATGATGAAGGCATTCTTAGTTGCTTCTTCTGTCTGAATATTTTCTTTCAGCTTTTCAATGCGAGAGGACAATGCCTCTAAGGAGTCTTTTAAATCCATAGTTCTATATGAGTGCTATTAATGATAAATTCTTCACATAGGAAGTTCCCTATTAAGGGAAGGTTAGCTTACATCACAAAGATATTATATTTTCATTGATATAGTTCAATCTACAAAAGCGAGGGAGAGG
>RBKG01000063.1 GCA_003640335.1 Porphyromonas sp. | reverse complement strand
CTTGCGCCCTGGGCTATGCAGGAGTATCGCCCTTACAGGGCTCCTCTACGTCTTCCCATATACGTTATTATTTTGACGCGGTTGCCCTATAACCAGAGTACCTTTGTAGTATCTACAAATTCTTTAAGTACCAGTTGGTATAGTTTCTCAGTCCCTCTTCAATCGGAGTATTGGGACAATACTTGAAGTGCTGATAGAGTAAAGATGAGTCTGAATAAGTTATTTGAGATTCACCTATACGCAAGGGCATACGAGTGATTTTAGTAGTTTTATTTAAGAGTGAGCTAAGGATTTCTATAACTTGGGTAATTGGAACTGGAGATTGATTGCCGATATTATATATAGGGGCAAGACTCTCTTTATTGAGTAACTTCTGAGTAATCAATAGCATTATATGGATTAAATCATGAATGTAAGTAAAGTCTCGTGCTGTGTTATCATCTCCGTACAATGTAATTGGTTTTTGATGATAAATAGCGGAAGTAAATTTACTAATGGCCATATCAGGTCTCATGTTTTCTCCATAGATAGAAAAGAACCGCAGACCTACAGCAGTGAGCCCTAGATGTTTATGATAAAACTCTGCAATTCTTTCATTATGTAGTTTCGATGAAGCATAGAGGCTCTTGGGGCGTAATTCCAGGTCTGTTTCACGAAATGGTATATTAGGACAGTCTCCATAGACACTACTAGAACTCGCATATAGAAGTGGAATGTGCTCATGAGAACATTCTTGAACAACGACCTCTGTTCCATATATATTACTCTTAATGTAGTTTGGGATAAGATTTTCAGAAACTATAACTCCTGCTTGTGCTGCTAGATGAACGACTAAATCAGGTTTATACTTTGTGCAGAGCATATGGAAGCGTTTAGAATCGCAAATATCATCAAAGTAGTAGGAAAAAGAGCAATACTGTTCTAATTCAAGTACTCTCTTTTTCTTAATCAGGATATCATAATAGTCCGATAGAATATCAATACCAACGACTCTATATCCATTCTTTAGGAACTTATGGGCTAAATAAGACCCTATGAAACCTGCAACTCCTGTAATCAGAATACATTTAGTTCTGTTTTTGTCGTTGTTTGTAATCGTCATATATTTTTTTCCAAGAAGGGGAGATTTTATTATGATTAAGGGGGGCTTTTTCTGCTCTAGGGATAAATAATCCTTGGTTGTGGTCATAATCTTTAAAGTTACCACATAGCCGACAGAAGTATTCCAGTTGTTTCTTTAGTTTCTCCTCTGTGATGTCCGATAACTTCTCAATAGCACATCGTTTATCTCCTAAAACTCGATCTATTCCTCCGCAAACACTGCATGCATAATACCCATAACGATTAAGACCTATTCCGCAGAAACTTGTAACCCAACAACCTTTGCTATAATCGGCTTTTATAAATTGAGGGTCATCAATAGGTGCGTCATTGAAAGGAGAAAAATACTCGACTTTATTAGTCGTTTTGAATGAAGAACGGTCAATCCAAAGTTCGGGATAAATGTCTTGGAGCTTTTGTAGTAATGCTCTGCTATGTTCGGTATATCCGTTACTGACTATTTGAATTTGCGTTTGTGGAGAATAGGGCCGGATGTACTCTTCTATAATACATGAAACTATTTTACTTAACTCTGGATGTAGAGTAGGTTCGCCTCCCAATATATTGATGAATTCCCACTGTTTACCCAAGTGGATACTATCTTCGATAAAGCGTTTTATGTCTGAGAGTTCCAAATGCTCTGTAGTCGGAGCTTGTGGACAAGAACGATTGCAAGCCTCACAACCAAGATTACAAGCATAGGTAATGTCTATCTCTATTTTATTAAGATTAGGGGTAAATGTCTTCCTCCCAATATGAACGTTATTCGGGTTCTTGATAGGTCTATTTAGGATATACGCGATATTATCTTCTTTCTCTCGTTGAACTTCATCGGTATAGTTTTCTATATCTCGATCATAATAATAAGTAAATTGCTCTAACTGATTGGGTTTATGACTCATCTCAACGATTGGAACCATAAAAGCAAAATCGGCACTACTTTCAATCCATTGGCTTTTTGTTACAATCTTGCTGATGTTACCGTCATTAGGAACTTTCTTAAGGTCTTTCGCATCAAGAGAGTCGAAAAGGTATTTGCGAAATGAGCGTGTGTGCTGCCAGACATTTCCCCCTGTAGTACGGGGGCTTACGAAATTGGCTGGATAACGATAGTGAGGTTGTAAACGATAGTTCTGGTATATGCGCCCAATTACGACGTCTGCAAAGTGTTCTTCGTATCTATTGGCTATCAAAGATAAAACTTTGTCTCCTAGCAGTGCATCATCGCCATCAAGAGTGATAATTACAGTATTAGGGTTCTTAACGAAATAGTGAATTGCTTTGTAATGATTATATAAGCCTCCTCCTCTAACTCTATTTCGGATAAGCGTTACCTTATCTTTAAAAGGTTTGGTGAGGTATTCTATAAATAGAGATAATCCATTATCAGAAGCGTCGTCAATAAGAACCATGCCCCAGCGGTCATCATCTTGAGATAGTAGAGAGGCGAACATACGTAGGAATCTATCATAATCTACATTACGAACAGTGCATACAAATACATAGGGTTCTTCTCTGCGAGGGATACACCAGTCGTAATAACTTCCCATACAATCAAAACCTCCATATTGGCAGTCTGGAATATATCCTTGCTCTACTCGATCAAGAATAGTTAGCCAAATATCTGATACTGATTTACGATAATTTTGAGGATGGATATAGAAAGTACGTCGGTCTCCTCCTCTTATAGAACTCATTTTAAGTTCTTTTTGCCTAAGATGCATTGTCCTAAACCAAGTATACTCCCAGCCCTTATCTAGAACTTGGTTATATAACGGTCTCATGGCATACATGCGTTCTCGGTCAAATAATCCCATACGAACCTCGGGCGCAAAGCCCCCATCTTCGTACCCAAAATAAGGCTTAAATTCAATACCCTTATCCTGATATATGTTGAAGCCAACAGAAACTACCGAAGGATGCTCTTCCAGTTCGCGTACCATGTCTTCTAGATAGTCATGCATAAGGTCATCACGGCCAATCAAGACATCACTATCCATCTGGAGTATGTACTTACTCTTAGCTTGCTCAAAAAGATATAGTTGTGAGGTTACAGGGGCTTTATGTTGACTATGTGTACATGATGAAGCTATTCCAAACCATCGTTCATTAACATCTGCAACTTCATCTTCTGGTAGTATGATGTATTTGTCAATAACTCCATTCTGTATAAGCCTATCGCTTTCTTGTAAAAGTTTCTCCCAGGATGCATCCTCAGTAAATTGTCGTAGAAAATCATCCGTTCGGGTATCAATCGCTAGAATATACTCGTTGAAGAGGTGAGGAGAGGATAATTGTCGAATGATATGACAGACATTTACATAGATATTGTTACAATCTTGAGCACAAGTCTTAATGACTAGAGAGACAGATTCTCTAAAAGGAGTAACATTGTGGTATCCTAGAATGACTTTTTGAGGTGTTAGGTATCCTTGAGTCCCTAGAGATAGTTCGCGTACACATCCTTCGGTAAGGTATCGCCCCTTATGCAATTCTTGGAAAAAGCGTAGTTCAAGATTCCCTAACTTAGAAAAAGGGATAGATAATGTCTTTCCGATTACAGAGGCTTTCTCAAGTTTCTGTATTCCTGTTTGTGAGGATAAGTATATCGCTCGTAGATACACGCCATTGACAAACTCTTGTACACCTTTAAGTTCGGGTAAATCAAACTGATTGATGGCACTACGGGCCAGTTTACGAAGATACTCATCATCTCGACCTCTATATTTATCATAGACAAATGCACGCACACACATGTTGAGAAAATGATTGTCTGTATGAGGATATAGGTTGTAATCAATTAACTTAACCCCATGTTGAGTACGAATAAAGTTGCTAGGTTTAACGTCGAAGGCTATGAGCCCCGCAACCCATAACTCTGCGAGTATATCTTGCCATTCTGTTGTGCTTATATCTGTTGCTGGTGTAGAAGTTTCGTAGGGATACACCATAAGATAAATAGAACCAACTTGTTTGAATGATTCCACTGGGTAAATACAACGTACTCCGTGCGCTTTGCCAAGGCTACGCTTGATTCTCCAGTAATCTTTCTCTTTTAGCAGATCGTAAACTTTATAGACTTTATCATCAGTTGCAAATACGACACCTTCCCCTCCCTCTCCTAATAAGTGCACAGAAGATTGTATTTCTTTTGGGAGCATGAATAGTGCTCGTTGTTGTCTATCTGTTAATGTTATGGATGTAGTATTCATATAGTCTTCTTCTACTGTTGATATAGGTCGTGTTAGTCTTGTTCTTTTGAGTGGTATTTCCATCGATATTGTATCTGCAATACATTTGTTGGGGAACCATCAGAAAAGCTTGTTTAGGAAACTGAAGTAAAGTTTGGATTACAAGCCAATGGTCTTCACCGCTAGACTCATCAGGATAGGGGAGGTAAGCACTTGGACGAAGACATAGATTGCATGAAGGTAATTCTGCTTCAAAATTTCCGCTGGCCATGGCTAATAGCCTACGACTCATATATTGGTTGTTGTGAAAATCATCATTAGCTCTATTTTCCCCAACAATATAATCCCCTTGTATTTGATAGTTGCTACAAAGTACAGCTTGAACTTTATCGTCCTCAAATAACTGCTCTATCTCGGATAGAGTTGTGGTACTACATAATTCATCATCAGCATCTAATCTGCAGAGTATGTAAGTATTAGGATAGAAATGAAGTATATATTGAGTCAATGCATTACGAGCCTTTGCTGGTGAGCCTCCAGAAATATTGGTTACGATGATATTATGGTAATTATCAAGGTAATTGGCAATTTCAGACTCCCAATTGTCGGTTGAACCATCATTCCCGATAAACAATACAATAGGACGTGAGGTCTTATTCTGAGTAACTACTGAATGTATAGATTTTTGTATACTCTTAGCCCCATTGAAGAGTGGCATTACGATAGCAATAATCTCTTGTTGTTGATAGTATTGTTGCCAAACTTTCTTCGCATTCTGATATGAAAATAATCTTTCGGCTCGTAAGAGGGAATGCTTCAAAGTATCTTCATCAAAACGGTGTAAGTGTTTTTGATAGAAAGAATCTAATCCAGATGCTTTGTTTTCCAAATTGTTGGTGACACAATCAGGGGAGCGTGCATCATGCCAAACTGTTTGTTTTTCAATGATATCAATGTTACTATTACCGAACTTCTCTAAGAAGCGAATCATTAGGTCTCGGTCTGTACAACTTTTTAGCGTTTCATCAAAGCCTCCAATGGAATCAATGGCCTCAAAGCGAAAACACATATTACTCCCTTGCACCCCCGGATTTCCATAGAGGAATTTAGGAATGGTAAGATCTTCATAGCTCTGAAGTGTTCCAGGATCCTTATATTGTTGATATACACGAGTAAGGTTGCAAAAGATTGCATCCGGATTATTGGGCATCTTCTGAGCACAGAGTGCTAGGTGTTTGCTATGCCAAATGTCGTCATCATCAAGAATTGCAATATAGAT
>RBKG01000036.1 GCA_003640335.1 Porphyromonas sp. | reverse complement strand
ATTGAGAGAGTAGTGGCGTTTTATTCCCAGCTCGCTTTCCTCCATTATCTTTTGCAGCATTACTACTCCTAGCATGTTCTCTTGTCGAGCTTTCAGAAGCCATTGGCGTATCCTCATCACTATCATCTTCTTCATCGATGATATTCTGAGGAGGACGGTCTGTAAAAAGCTTTTTTAGAGCCTCACTAAGAGCTCCAAACGGATTCCCTTTGGTTTTATTGGACGCTGTTTTCATTACAGAGCTATCAATAAGATGCCGTTTGAGATACGTATCATGATTACCCTCTAGTATAGCTCTAAAGAGTAGTATAGGACTAATTGCTTCTTGACTAGTTGTGTCGCATAGCTTAACTGCGTCAGCGATGGCCTGCCTTGAGTGTTCAGCCAAAGAAGGGTCTCTATCTTCGTCAACTCGAGGTGTATTATCGTCTATAAATTTAGAATAATCGTCTATAAACTTAGCTGGTTCAACTCCATACTGGCGTAAGTAGTCCATACAAGGGCTACTTCCTTCTAAGAGAATTCCATAGAGAAGGAGGTCTGGTGTAACTTCCGCTGCGTTTATTTCTTTAGCCTTCTGAAAGCTAAGTTCCATTGCATTCCTGAAGGTGTCTGTATAATTGTACGTCATGATTTACTTCTTAGCAAAGAGCATACCATAAAATGCTGCTACTTTAATAATAAGAACTCATATAGAGAAGATTTGGTTTTTGACTCCTTCTGCTAAGTCGATTTTGTTAAGGCATGGAAAGGATAAAAAATAAGCTACATCGGTAGCATGACGGAGGATAGGTTTACTCCTAATACAATAAAAAAAGCTACACCAAAATTTGACTTTGGTGTAGCCTTTTAGTAAGATGAATGCTTAGGCTAGTCCTTCTTTACATTAGGTAGTTCTAGTCCGTAGCCTCCTCTTTTATCTTCGCCCTTAAGAGTTAAGGCTAGAATAACAGCGACAAGACCAAAAACAGCAAATACAGCCATTGTGATGCTGTAGTTATTGAAAGCTGCATTTACCTTACCTATAAGTATAGGTACTAAGCTTAGCCCGATATTCTGGATATAGAAGATAATGGCGTAAGCAGAACCGAGTTGTTTCATCGGAACAATCTTAGGTACTGATGGCCACATAGCACTAGGTACAAGCGAGAAGGCAACTCCCAAAACGAGCATAACTATTACAGCAAACCACCAGAAATTGAGTATTGGTAGAGCAAATAGGATATGTACGACGAGTAGCATAAATGAGCCTATAATCATGAGTGTAGCTCCTTTTCCTATGCGGTCATAAATACCTCCGAAGAGAGGGGTGAGCAGGATTGTACCAAAAGGAAGGAGAGCAGGAATAAATCCTGCAAACTCTTGCTCTACATGGTATTTCTCAATCATCAGTTTTGTCGCAAACTTGAGGAAGGGGAATACTCCTGCATAGAAACAAAGGCAGAGTAGGGTAATGAGCCAAAATGCTCTGTTGGTTACGATAAACTTAATGTCGCTGAGCTTAAAGCCTTCATCATCACTATCTTCTGTTGCTTGTTGGTCCTTCTTAAGGAGAGCTTCTGAGGCATCTTCTTTTTTATCCATGACTACATAGACGAAGTAAGACAAGAAGCCGATGAGGAGTACAATAAGTCCTACAAGTACAGGTGCTGAAGGGTCACCTTCATAGCGGTGTGCAATGATAGGGCTAACACCCAGAGCAGCGGCTGTCCCTAGACGAGCCATAGCCACTTGTAGACCTAAAGCTAAGGCCATTTCTTTGCCATTAAACCACTTGACAACGATTTTGGAGACTGTGATACCCGTTATTTCAGCTCCTACACCAAATATAGCAAAGCCTAAAGATGCGAGTACTACTTGAGCATTCATGCCTAATATCATTTGCCCTCCAAAGTCTGTTTTGAATGCATAGTATTTGATAGCAGCACCAGCCAACATAAGGAAAGTTGAGAGTATTCCAGTAAATCTGATACCCATCTTATCAAGGATAATACCTCCAAAGAAGAGCATCAATAAGAATACATTGATGTAGCCATAGGCTCCAGAGAAAAAGCCGTAATCCTCAGATGACCATCCTTTAGAACCGGTTAGAATGCTTTCAAGCGGAGAGATGACGTCGGTAAGAAAATAGCCGCAGGCCATAGTAATGGAGACAATCGCTAACGCTCCCCAACGAGCAGCGGGATTATCTCGCAATGTCTGTTGAATTTGTTGAGTCATGGAAATAAAGGGTTATTTTGTATTGTTTGTATTCAAGAAGGAAAGAAGGTCTGCTACAACAAAATTGCTACCTCCGATAAAAATTAAGTCTTCTTCGGTAGCATGCTGTTGTGCTTGCTTGAAGGCTGAGGCAACGTTAGAGCATGCTTCACCTTTTAGTCCAAATTCAGAAGCTAATTTTTGAAGTTCCCTTTCGGGTAAAGCTCTAGATACTTGAGCTCTAGTGAAGTAATAGTTGTAGTGCTTAGGAAATAACTTCAACACTGCCCGAACGTCCTTATCTGCAGCCATACCAAGTATGATGTATAAACGCTTATACTTAGTTTCAAGTGCTGATAGCTGTGAGACTATTGTCTTGATACCAGCTTCATTATGTCCAGTATCGCAGACGACAAAGGGCTTCTCTTGAAGTGTTTGCCATCTTCCTTGAAGACCTGTAAGCTCTACAACATTGGCGAGACCACGTTGTATAGCATCATCAGATATATTTAGTTTCCGTTTAAGTACCGATAGTGCAGTAAGTATTGTATAGATATTTTCTTTTTGAGCATCTCCACGAAGTTCAAAGCTTAGATTCTTGATGTCTTTGTGGTGAATGCTATAGACCATACTTGGAGTACGCTCAAGCTTAGTGATGCCACTATTGTATTCCGCTTCAAGGTATTCCGCTTCCATATCCTCAGCCTTTCTATAAAAGACAGAGCGCGTATCCTTATCTAGACCTGGACCAAGTACGACAGGAATTTTATGTTTGATAATTCCTGCCTTCTCTTGTGCAATTTCTTTGAGGCTTGTCCCCAGATACTGCGTGTGGTCAAAGCTAATGCTTGTGATTACACTAAGCATGGGCGTTATAATATTCGTGCTATCAAGTCGACCACCTAAGCCAACCTCAATAACAGCGACATCAACTTGTTGGTCTGCAAAGTATTTGAAAGCCATCATGCTTGTTAGTTCAAAAAATGATGGCTGATACTTTTCTACTAAGCTTTGAGCTTCTTCCGTGAAACGACATACATAATCCTCATCAATCATAGCCCCATTGATGCGAATGCGCTCACGGAAGTCTAGTAGGTGAGGTGAGGTGAAAAGTCCTACTCGGTAGCCAGCAGATTGAAGTACGGCTGCAAGCGTATGAGATGTACTTCCTTTCCCATTTGTTCCTCCCACATGTATTGTGTGGTACTTTTTATGTGGGTGCTTGTAGTACTCATCTAATGCAAGCATTCGGTCAAGACCAGGCTTGTAAGCACTACCCCCGACCTGCTGAAAGACGGGGGTAGCTGTAAAAAGGAAATCTATCGCTTCTTGATAGGTCATAGCGGTGCTTAGATTTCTTTGATGTAAGCTCTGCGCGTTTTGTGGTGAATACGCTCAAAGTAATTCCATTGCATCTGTACAGCCGCATTGGTTTCAAGCTCAGGATTACTCTCAGCATACTTGATGCCTGCCTTTTGGAAGACTGGGATTAAGTCATCGAATAGTAAGGCATTGACGCCTTTATTCTGATATTCAGGAATGACTCCCACAAGGTAGAGGTCAACAACGGGATTTCCCTTGAGATATAAGTCTTTCGCCAAATGGAACCAGCCAAAAGGATACATCTTTCCTTTTGCCTTCTGTAAGGCTTTACTTAGGTTTGGAATAGTAATCGCAAATGCAACCACTTGGTCATCTTCTTCTCTAACTATAAGGGTGACGAAGTCAAGATGAATCATTGGGATATACTGCTTAACGTAGTAGTCTATCTGTGCTTTGCTGAGTTCGGAGAAGCCATAAAGGACGGAATAGGCTTTATTAAGCGTATCAAAGATGCGGTGAGCGTAAGGCTCTACCTCCTTACGAGTCTTGAACTTAACTGTTTTTAGTCCGTACTTTTGGCGTACGATATTACTGATACGTTGGTGCTTCTCAGGGATTGCATCGGGAATCATAATCTTGAATTCCTTCCAATCTTGGTCCTTAATGAAGCCTAAGCGTTCCATATGTCTAGGGTAATAGGCGTAGTTGTAGATGGTTGCCATCGTTCCTATTTGGTCAAAGCCCTCTATAAGCATACCTTCATGGTCAAGGTCTGTGAAGCCCATAGGTCCTTGAAGCATATCTTTCTTATGACTTTTAGCCCACTTAGTAACTGCAGCGAATAGAGCATCTACGACCTCATCATCATTGATAAAGTCTACAAAGCCGAAACGCGCATTGTTCTGATTCCAAGTATCGTTTGCTCTGTGGTTAATAATACCAGCTATTCTACCAACGATTTCTCCATCTCTGTATGCCAAAAAATAAGCTGCCTCACAGAATTGGAAGGCAGGGTTTATACGAGGATTAAGCGTATCTAGTTCGTCTTTGATAAGCCCGGGTACGTGGTAGGGATTCCCTTTGTAAAGTTTCAGATTGAACTCTACAAATTTCTTCATATCCGAAGCTTCATGTATTTGTTTTACTTCTATAGACATATTCATTTCTATCTTAATACTACAAAATTAAGTAATCATTGGAGAAAAGCAAAACGTTTGATTTTAGGAAATTAGTATATGCGAAAGTCTTCATCAGTGAGTGCACGCACTTAAATTTATACTTACGCATACTTAAGTTCAGCACTCGGCGAAGTCTGTGCAGACTACACGTGTAGTCTGTACAAACTTCAGCCGTAGTTTGTACAGACTTCAGCTGAAGTCTGCAGATTACTCTGTAAGTATATGATTTATAGTTAGTAACTAGTCTTGTTTGAATAGTTTTTGTCTCTGTTACATGACAAAGTCTCTTTGTTCTCCTGTATCTCATACAATGGTATCGTATTGATTAAGGATTAGTACCTTTGCAGGCAAGAGTATTATTTGAGCATTAGAAATACAAAAAATATCACAATGGCAGATTGGAAGGATAGGTTAGGGGTACTCTATAGTACTAATCCAGATTATCAATATCAGACTAATGATAACGAAGAGGACGAAACACTAGAGCCAGCAGAGCAAAACTTACGTATTAGTCTTAGTAAGAAGCAGAGAGCGGGTAAGGAGGTTACTCTAATAACTGGCTTTGTCGGTACCTCTGACGACTTGAAAGAGTTGGGGCGTACGCTTAAGACTAAATGTGGTGTGGGTGGAAGTGCCAAAGATGGAGAGATTGTTATTCAAGGCGACCAGCGTGCAAAAGTTAAAGAGATACTTCTCTCTATGGGATATAAAAAGACAAAAGGATAGAGCATTATTTTACTCTATTGGACTGAAATATAACAGCGGTCTTGAGATTTAAACCTCAAGACCGCTATTCTATTATTCGGTATTATATTGAACTTATTTGAGAGCATTGCATAATACGGCACTCGCTGCGTTATTATCGACATTCAGGCCCCG
>RBKG01000049.1 GCA_003640335.1 Porphyromonas sp. | reverse complement strand
CTTTAAGGTTTGCCCCAAGGAAGCGTGCAAAAGCATTCCACCAAAAGGCCTTCCAGCCACCCAAGACAGCACTCACAAGTTCATAACCCGTCGAACCAGTTTCTCTATAAACCAACTTAATCAGGATTTTCCCTTGTCCTAGAGTCAATTTGCGCATCTTAGGCTCCATCTCTGCCTTTAACTCTCGCTCAACTCTTTTGATGTGCTTATCTCGTTCCTTCTCAGGGAGGGTTTCAGCAAATTCGTAGGTCTCAATAACGGTGCGGGCGACATAGCGAGCATAAGGTAAGGTCTTCTTAACATCACGTATTCGCCTCCAATAAGCAAGCCTTTCTTCGTAAGATAGAGGTTTCGAGCGATGACGAGCTCTTACCAATAGGTCAGGAAGCACAACTTGCTTCATCAAACTATCATCATCAGCCACATTCTGTGCTGATAATTCCCTCTGCCCGACAAACAAGGTCAAGCACAGAAGTAAGGTCTTTATCCAGAATCTCATGATTAGCGTACGGGCGCAGCCCAATGAAGTTTACGTCTTAATGTCTCAGCATAACTAGCACCACGCAAACGAATCATGTGTATCTTGCGCTGACTTAAATTAACTGAGATTTTAACATTGCAATTATATATGCGTGCTTGCCCATCAAGAGTAAGCATAAACGAATTATTGCGAGAGGAGACTGTCATCTCCAAGAGGGAAGAAGAGGACACTACCAAAGGACGCATTGAGAGCGAATGAGGAGCAATAGGCGCCAAGAGGGTACAAGCAGCATCCGGCATAATTATCGGACCATAAACACTCAGCGAATAGGCCGTCGAACCTGTAGGCGTAGCCACCACTAAGCCATCACAATCATAGTCAGCCAAGAAGACATCATCAAGATGAGTATGGATAGAAATCATGGAACCCGTCTCACGCTTAAGAATGGCCAACTCATTCAGCACGTCCCCAATATACTTACCATCAACAGAGACTTGAAGTTGCGTGCGGTGTTCGATATGATATTCTCCCTTGAAGAGTTGTGGCAGATACTCAATGAGTTCTTCTGCATCCATATCCGTCAAGAAACCTAAGCGACCGAGATTAACGCCTAAAATAGGGATATCCTGACCACTCAACTGTCGTGCAGTACGCAAGAAAGTACCATCACCACCAAGGCTAATAGCAAAATCAAGGTCTAGTGCCGTGCCATACTCTAGGATATGTGCAGGTGGAGGAACAAGAGCATATTCCTCGGTAACGACATGGTAAAATGAAGGGTCAAAATATAGGGCTACATCATACTCCTGCAAACTCTTGAAAAGAGTCTCAAGCTGTGATGTATAGTGAGATTTATATCCAGTACCAAATAAGGCTACACGGTATTGAGTCATATTTTTGTTATTCTTTCAAATCAATGTATAAGAACAGTATTGTTAGAAGTTCGATAAGTAAAATCATTGCTCCACAAGTATCCCCTGTATAAGCGGCTAAGCGAGACTTGACATATCGAATATACAGAACCGCACAGAAGAGTACGGTAAGTAATAGAAAAGAAACGTGCCAAGACAAGAGATATTGTCCGACATACAAGATTAGAGCGAACGTTAGTAAGGGAGCTATATGGTATTTATGAGTCGTGTACACAAGTTTAATCTTGCTATCCTCCTCAGTTCGAGCATAAGGCAAAGTATTAACAAGACCGAGTACACTCAACTTACCCATACAATCACCAAGCAACAAAACTAAGGGTATATGGCTCGGAGCTATGGATACCAGCAACGAGTTTAGTAGCAGATAATACAGAATGAAGGCAATAACGGCATAACTCCCAACGTGGCTATCCTTCATAATGCGCAATATGCTCTCCCTATCTCTTCCCCCTCCAAAGCCATCAAAGAAATCACCCAATCCATCTTCATGAAAAGCTCCCGTAAGCAATAGCCTAGAGATGATAGCCAAGACCACCGAGACTTGAACGCCTAAATGTAAGACAGAATAAGCTAGATAAAAAGTCAGAGCCATACAGCCTCCCGTTATCACAGAGACTAAGGGCAGAGCATTGATAGCTTGAGCATAACTCTCTGCGCTCAAGGTCTTCAAACGCCATGCAGGCAAACGAGTGTACATAGAGATAGCCGCAAGGATAGAGTCCAGCTGCGCTATCAAGTTTTTAGTTAAGCTCATATTATCCAATCATATTACTTACTCCCATCTCTATCATCAGCCACATAATCAGTAACTCCTGAAGTGGTAAAACTAGCCATCTCTGAGAGCATCAAAGCGGCAGACTGAACAATCGGATAAGCACAAACAGCTCCACTCCCCTCTCCTAAGCGCAGACCTAAATGAAGCAAAGGCTTAGCATTCATATATCGGAGTAGCTTCGCATGCCCAGCTTCATCTCCTTGATGACCATAGACAGCATACTCCAGCACATGGGGATTAAGTCTACTTGCCGCTAGAAGACAAGCCGTCATAATAAAACCATCTATAATAATCGGCAAACGACATTCAGCCGCACGTAACATACCTCCCACAGCAGCAAGCATCTCGTAACTACCGAAGTGCAGAAGTACATCTTCAGCGGTGTAACTAGTAGGAAATAGTGTAAGGAAACGATTCTGAGCTCGCGTAAGTACGTCTAGCTTATGCCTAATACCCTCATCATCAAGACCACTTCCACGACCGACACACTCTTCCAAAGGAAAATCAGCCAAGAGAGACATCCACAGAGATGATGCTGCAGTATTGGTAATACCCATCTCCCCAAAGCTAATGATATTACAGCCCGATTTAATCGCAGCATCGACTTCACCCACACCGACTTCGATAGCTTGCTTAAGTTCGTCTTCGGTCACAGCAGCTTGATATAGATATGAGCGTGTGCCGTAGCGTATTTTCTTATTGATTAGATGAGGAGCATCCGTAAAATCATAATCAACCCCTACATCCACGATGCGTAGGGCTACTCCATGCTGACGAGCAAGATAGCATACTCCAGCACCTCCTGAGAGCATGTTATAAACCACCTGCCAAGTAACCTCCTTCGGACTTTTACTAATCCCCTCCTCTACAATGCCATGGTCAGCACAGAAGATAATGTTGTGCGGATAACACAGACGAGGAGTAAGTGTCTCTTGTATTTGTCCTAGCTGTACGGCGAGTTCTTCTAGATAGCCAAGTGCGCCTAAGGGTTTCCCTAGATGGTCTATTTTATCCTTAAGCCTTAATGCCCACTCCTTTGAAAGGGGCTTTATATTAAATGAACGCATAAGCATTTGCTACTTGATTTTAAGTGGAATGCCACTAACCATAAGTGTTACCTCGTCGGCCTTACTCGCTAAGTACTGATTGAACCAGCCCTGTAGCGAGGTAAAACGACGCTGCACAGCGTCAAGACTTACACCGCCCAAGCCGATTTCATTACTCACGATAAATAGCCTAACATCTTGGCTAAGCAATCTGTCTAGTTCCTCTTTCAAAAGCGTCAGAGCAGGCTCTACCGTGCCCTCATTATCAAAAAAATAATTTGTTGCCCAAAGGGTAACACAGTCCAAAAGCACCGTCCGACCATTTAAGTTATGTTGCGACGGATATTTCTCTTCTTCTATATTTGTCCACTCTGCGCCACGACGCTCCTGATGCAGTCGGACACGCTCACGAAACTCATCGTCCCATATACGAGCAGTAGCCAAGTAAATAGGATTAGGACTATCGGCAAGAGCTAGACGCTCGGCATAACTACTTTTACCCGAACGCTCGCCTCCCGTTATCATATGTACATAAGCCATCGTTATAGCATTTTTCTCTTGAGATATTTTCTGAAAGGCATATCATACACCCTCAGCAGACCTTGTGCCAAGATGATATTAACCACAAACAAAAGAACAACACCTCCTAAAGAGTCCTCAAATGTTAAACTATTTGTTTTTACCCATGCAATATAAAGATATATAGATGGATAATGTATGATATATAGCGGATAAGATATATCACCTAAAAACTTGCAAACAGCAGACTTTCTAGATGAGGCGCAATCCTCAGAAGCCCCTATAAGCAATAGCAAAGGAAAGAATAAAAGGACACACAGCAGTTCGTACACGACATTTAGCCACATACTATCAGCTCCTCCTAATCTCGGCATCACAAGCAAAAGCACAAGGATAATACTACAAACCTCAAATGCCCTTTTTATCTTAATAGGCTTAAAGTATCTAGAGAGCAAGACGCCTAAGGTCATAGAAGTAAGGACTCTTGATAAGCCTCCAAGCCAGCCTTGGTCATACTCCATAGACCAGCCCGAACCATTATAGCCCCACACAGAAGTAGAGACCATCGCAATCGTCCATAACGAAAAGCCTAGCGTCAGGATATATAAGCCGAGTTTAGGAATACGCTTGAGCACCAAGATATAAAACAAACTACCTATGTACTCAAAGAATAAAGACCAACTAGCACCATTCAGAGGGAACATCTCACTGTAACCGCGCACATCATAACCGCCTGATACAGGTACTAAAAGGATGCTCATCAGAACGGAGATACATACGACAGAGGGAGGGACTAGACTTAAGTTTTGCTCCGGCGTAGACTGTAAATAGAAAAGAGCTCCACCCCAAAGGGCTGCCACAATAAGCATAGGATGAAGGCGAATGAAACGTTTCTTGATGAAAGTAACAAAGCCCAGTTCATGTTTATTAGGCTCATCGTAAGAGTAGCTTAAGACGAAGCCTGATAGCAAGAAGAAAAAGTCTACTGCAAGATAACCATGATTGACTGTTTGATTGAGAGGACTTAGAGCAAAAGCCTCAAAGATATGATAGCAGACGACGACTAAGGCGGCTATTCCCCTAAGCCCATCAAGCCCCATATAATGCTTTCTTCCGTCTAATTGACTTGTCATCATACACCTTTACATGTTAATGTGAGTAAAGATACTACTTTATCAACAATATCCTACTCCAGCTTTTACCTCAAAATACAGAGAGGGTCATCATGGAGTTTAATCCACGACAACCCTCACAATATCTCACAATCTAGAAATACTAGAATGAATAGAGCAAACCTATTCTAAGAGCATTTCCCCATCCTAGAGTATTATCAAAGCCCCACGCAGCTCCCTTAAGTCGTTCGCCTTTGATATACACAGTATCATCTATATCAGCATTAGAGCGATAACCCAAGAATCCATAACCCAACTCAAGCTCCCAGTTAGGTGTAAACTGGTAGCTTATACTTGGGCGCAAACCGAATAAATAACGATAATTCTGATGCTCCAACTTTAAATTTCCGTGAACAGCAGCTGAACCTGCTGGTTGGGTGTACTCAACCATCTTCTTTGTATGCTTATATGGACCGATAAGTCCGCACATACCTACAGCAGAAAGCGACAACTTAAACTTTGGGAGTAGCTCAAAATCTTTTCTCAGAGAAAGCTCTCCTGCCGTAGTGTAATACAAGGCTTGTGGGTCTCCACTCTTAGCAGCAGGCAACAAGGCAGATACTCCCACACTCCATGAGGGTCTGAAATAGTAACGGATAGATGGGGCAAAAGTTACGCCCTGTCCGATAGATTGGGCATGTTCATCATCAGCCAAACTTCCATGAAGAGCAGACAACCCCACAGTCCAATGCTTTTG
>RBKG01000114.1 GCA_003640335.1 Porphyromonas sp. | reverse complement strand
AAGTTGGAGTGAAGCAATTCGAGTTGCGGCATCTCGTGCTATACGCTAATAATACGCTTTTGAATTACCTTTTGATGGTAAAACTCTATCTGAGAACTATTTACAAACTTTTACAAACTCACTCTTGAATATAAATTTGATACAATAAAATAATGAAAAAGCATGCAGATATGGTTTTAAATATGACCTTGAAATATCCGTATCAATCGGAAAGATATAAAGGGATATATATGAATATACTCAATAACTACTAGTCGACAAAGAGTTTAGCTCTAATGATATTAGACCGAATGAAAATGGCTATTCATGGCAGCGCTTATTGAGAATGGTAAAGTTGCCAAAGAAGTAGTAAATAATCACCACTCAAACATCCCTAAAGTAACACTGATTAATGAATGATATTTACGGCATAGGTTGGGGTTAGGTGGGTTGATTAAACACATGCCTCGCTTGAGTTGTAGGAGTTAGATGATAATAGATATCAAGTTGTCTACTACAAAGCCTTTGGCTTGGGTAATTATGTTGAAACGAAGTCAGAATTCTATGACGATAAAGACTCCGCTCAGGCTCGCTTTGACGAAGAATCTCGTAGGCTTGAGACAGAAGTATCTTGCCTTGAGCGATAAATATCTATTTTGTAGTTAATCAGCGCACTTTGTAGGGTGTTCCTAAACAAAAAAGGTTCCGAAGAACCTCTGAAATCTTTCTTGGTAGCCCAAGTAGCTCTGCATTGGAACCAAATCTGTAACGATATATTGAGCTGGAAACATCTATCAGAGAAAGTACTTGCCTACTAAGGACACCCTTGAGCCATTAGAACAAAGCACAGAATAATTGAATTAAGGACGGCCACAGACTCATCAGTAGCAGAACAAATGAGACCTACTTACGTTATGAAAAATAGCACTATTATGGTATAATTCACATGTGAATAATGCGAGTTTTAAGCCATTCACTGAGCGAATTGGCGAAATTGCGAGTAAGAGAGGGGCTGTGATTGAGCAGCTTAATTCCCTATTCGTTGGAAAAACTCGCATATACATCGACTACGCCAACGTTCGACCTTGGAGCGAGAAACTAGGATGGCATGTTGATACAAAAAGGTTAATGCAATTCTTAAAATCCTTTGACAACTTTACAGGTGCAAGACTATACCAAGGAACATTGGTTGGCGACTCTCGGTCAGAGCAAGACATCACTACATTTAAGGGTGAGGGATATGACGTCATCACCAAGCCCGTAAAGATTATGAAGCACTCAATCAACACTACAAGTGTTAATACCCAGTCTCCTGAGCTATTGAAAAAGTTTATCCGTGGTGCACTTCTGCAAAAACTTGATATCCAAACGGTAGAGTATCTAAACGGTCAAATGAAAGCTTTGAACACGAGAGGTATATATTACATCCAAGATATGAAGTGTAATTTTGATGTTGAACTCGGTGTAGATATGCTCTTAGACTTAGAGAGAGGTGCGGTAGATACCTATGTACTTTGGAGTGGAGATAGCGATTTTGCTGATTCGTTATCTAGAATTCTTAGTGCAGGTAAAAAAGCGGTCGTTTTTGCATCTCCTCGATTGATATCACACGAACTCAATGAGCTCAAATCAAATGGTTTATTCATTTTCGATATTCAAAAAATCAAAGACTTTATTTGCTGGAAAAGGGAGCTGTAAGAACGCAAAAGGGACTACCGATGGCAGCCCCTAAGCTCTAAAATCATTGACCATTAAGGTCATTTGTAGTTTAGTATATTTTTTGTCGATTGTCAATACTTTTTTCGTTTACTTTTTACATAACAGATTAACGTAATGGTCTTTTCGATGATATAATAAACCCATACAACCTAACCCGCCTCGGCGGCATGGTTGTCAAAATCCATCGTGAAATAAAAGCTCGTCGTCAGAGCACTATTTCACGATGGTCGGTACTGGAAACGGTATCGGGTAGCCTCGGCTATCACTGGCGGCGAGCTTTTTAGTTTGCCGCTGACACTAATAGCAAATAGTACTACGGAGAACAATTATGAGTGCAGCAAAAGACAGCGACACGTTATCAAAAATAAGACACGAGTATAGGGCGAAGAAAAAGCAGCTCGAAAAGTACAATACATTTATCGACCGTCATCAAGGGGTTGTCGTGGGCTTGCCGCTGTTTATTGTCGTAATTGGTATAGTAGTAGTTATGGTAGCCATAGAGCAGCCAGACGGCGGAACTACAGCGAGAATAGCAGGTGCATTATCTATATTTCTATTCCTAGCAGCTCTCGTGATGGCTTTTATCACTGGCAGCCGCAAGTCCGCCAAAGCAAAAATAGAAAAGCAACTAGCAGCCCTCAAAGACGAGGCGGTCGTATTTCAAAAATACGCCAAAGACCACAGCGACATCACCAGAGACGAGCTTGGCTTATGGCGTGATATTGAGCAAACTAACAATGCAAACTCTCACCACAAAGCAATCGGCATATCTATTATCGTAACAGTATTGGCGGTGTTGACGGCCCCGTTAGCTATCAGTTATTTTACTAATAGCAACGACACCAAGAACCAAGCAGTCCTGCAGCAAGATAGCCAGATGCAAGCAAGTCAAGCTCAATGCTTGAATAACGCATATACGAGCTACGAAACAGCATGGAAAGCAGCCGACAAAGATGGTAATGGCGGCGTGTCATATAAGGACGGTGCAACAGACATCACCACATCGTACTTTGATTCTGTTATCGCCTGCTATCGTACGCATAAGACGGCAGATAGTGATAGCTACATAGCCGAATATCAGACGAAGCGGCAGCAAGAGGTCGATAAATACACAGCATGGCTTGAGTCACTAAAGCAGCCAACATACATACAAACACCTAGCAACAGCTATAGTTCCGGTATGAACTGTACGAGTAATTCGATTGGCTCATCAACATATACACGCTGCTACTAGCTTTTACGCTTACAAAGCAAGATAGCTCACCTGGCACAGAGCAAGCAGGTGAAAATAGAGTATCTGATGATTTTTACAGAGTAAGCGATACATAAACAATATAAATGATACATCCTAGAATAATAGGGATGGAACAATGTACGAAGCAAAATAGTGGAGGCTAATTTTGGCGACAATTTTTGAGTACATAAAATACCCTAAACGATGCAATCATTACATTACACCGTAACAGAGGTGATATCATCTTCAAGGCAAGACGGTAAACAACCCCGACCACTACAAAGCAAGCGGCTGTTTTGAGTATAATAAAGATACTATGTCCGATGAAATCCACCACAAATACCGCTCAAATCTACGAGGCAATCAAGACGTACTATTAGCGGATATAAGACGTAGCCCAGAATTTGAGGCAATCGAGCAGAAGTATCTCAAGAATGTATTTATGGGTATCTACAGACTACTCGGACGAGTCGAGGGCAATGATGATAATGCTCGCAAGGTGTATGCTTGTGCCGACGAGATAAGTCGGACGTTCAAGATAAGCAAAAAGAATGCCCTGCAGCTCCTGCTTACAGCAAACGTGCCAGCAGTATATGGTGCGAGGTATATGCCGCATGTCAAGCGGGACGGAGATGAGGTTGTTATGCGTTTCGGGCGTAAAACGACGCTGGCGGACATAAAGGCTGTCTGGCATATCGTCAAAGATGTCCAACGAGAGATTGGCAGCACTGGTAGCAAGAAATCTATCAACCCAGAGCTGGCGTTCTGCATACATCGCCAACATATACTCAAGGGGCGAAAAATAGCCGACATATTCGACGACTATCTACATAAAAGGCTTGAGGGCTATGAGGGCAAGCCGCCGACATTAGGCGAGAATGATTTTAGAAAATACTATAAGGGTGTTGTCGAGGGGCTATAAATAGCCTAAATATAGCCCAGATACTTTAGACACCGACAAACATACCATAGAAATATGGTTAGCAAACTGTATTCTGATGACAATAGCCCCACAAAGACGGGTTCGCTTGTTGTCAGTGTACAGAAAGCTCGCAGGATACTAGGAACACTCGCACATTCTATGAACGATGACCAAGTCAAAGAACTTATATATTCTCTACATCTGTTAGCAAAAGAACAACTAGTATATAATGGTTCCAAGTATGATAAACAGGAATCCACTGCAAACGTCTCATAAAAAGCACGCTCTCGCCTACATTCGTATATCAAGCCAGCGTCAGATAAACGGCGAAAGTCCTGAAACCCAACAGCAGGCGATAAGCAATTTTGCGGCCAATAATGATATTGACATCATCAAAACGTTCTATGACGAAGCCAAGAGCGGCAAAAATACAGACCGACCCGCACTGAAAGAACTGATACGCTATGCCGATAAGCACAAAGACGATATAGACCACGTCATTGTCTACAAGATGAACAGAGCCTCTCGTGATATGACAAGTTATATAACGGGGTTCTTGCTGCCGCTAAAACGACTTGGCATATCGATACGCTCGGCAACCGAACCAACTGACGACAGCGTTTACGGACAGTTTATGGAGATGTTTAACGTACTCGTCGGTCAGATGGACAACGAAACAAAACGTGCCTTTACCGTAGATAATATGACAAACCTATCACTACAAGGCTGGTGGCAGGGTCCAGCAATGGTTGGCTATGACATCCACAAGATACCTAACGATGTAGGCAAACTACGGCCAACACTCAAGCCTAATCGTATGGCACCGCTCGTCAAGCAGGTGCTAGAACGCTTTTCGGAGGGTGATATCACAAAAGCGGAGCTTACCCGCTATGCCGCCTCTATCGGATTACGCAGTCGGTATGGCAAAAAGCTAAGCGAAGACCGCATACACGCAATGATAAAACACGCTATCTATGCGGGTTACGTTGCCAACAAACAAACAGGCTGGGAGCTGGTAGACGGCAAACATGAGGCGATTATCTCTCCCGATACCTACGAAATCAATCAAAGACTCCTGTACGGCAAACGTAAACGAGCGGGCGAGGTTCGCCAGAAGTTTAACCCTGATTATCCCCTAAAAGGTTTGGTTCTATGCCCTAATTGCATGAAACCCCTTTACGCCTCTGCCCCGACGACTGGTGCAGGAGGTAAGTCGCCACGCTACCACTGCTCCCGAAAACAGTGCAAAGGCAAGTGCAAATCAATCGGAGCCTCCATAATGCACGAGGATTTTGAGAAAATGCTGCAACGTATCAAGCCAGACGATAGACTCGTGGCTCTATATAAAGAGGTGCTCGTTACAGAAGCCGCAAATCAACTAGGCAATCTAAATGGCAAGATTAGCAAGGCTCGCAGCCAACTTGATACTATCGCCGAAAATCGCCTTAATGCTATCAAAAAGTTCAATGCGGACCAACTGACTGTCGACGAGAAAACGGAGCTTGTGAACGCCTACGATGACGATAAGGCGATAATTACCGATGAGCTGCGGCAACTAGAGCGTCAGCAGACAATACGAGAAACTGATATAGATATTGCCCTTGATATTATGCGAGATGCCGATAAGCAGTGGCTACTTGCGTCACCAAGTGCTAGGGTAAGGTTCCAAAGCATATTATTCCCAAAGGGGTTGGTGTATGACTACGAAAATCACAGGTTTGGAACCAGCGAGATTAGCTCGCTTTACAGGGTAGTAGCCACCAAAAAAGACCTTCCAGAAGCTGAAAAGTCTTTCTTGGTAGCGGGGGTAGGATTTGAACCTACGACCTTTGGGTTATGAGCCC
>RBKG01000065.1 GCA_003640335.1 Porphyromonas sp. | reverse complement strand
CTATAAGCAAAGATAGCATAAAGATACAGATAATCATTAGACGCTAGCGAGTTACCCCCACTCTGCTCCACCCTTCCGCCTTTCAAGCAAATAAAAAGGCTGTGCCAAGACTTAATCTTGACACAGCCTCCGTTATTAAATTAAATATCGCTTTTACTTCAAGCGTAGCTCTTGAACAAGGCGAGGACACTTACCCCACTTGTCAATCACATAGAGGACATAGCGAATATCTACCGAGATAGTACGTTGCAAGTCTGGCTCAAACTCAATATCGCCACTCATGGCTTCCCAGTTACCATCAAATGCAAGACCAATCACACGACCATTCTTATCGAATACAGGGCTACCAGAGTTACCGCCTGTAATATCGTTCGTAGAGAGGAAAGCCACTTGCAACTTCTTGCTGCTAGGGTCTGCCCAACGTCCCCAATCGCCACGCTCAAAGAGCTTCACGATTTCGGGTTGCAAGAAGTAATCAGGATTACCAAGTTTTGTCTTCTCTAGGATACCGTCTGTAGTAGTGTAATAGTTGTACTTAACAGCATCGCTTGGCTTATAACCCTTAACCGAGCCATAGCTCATACGCATAGTGAAGTTTGCATCACTAGGCATAGGACGACGAGGGTCCATCTCTTGGCGGCCTGCGAAATAGATTCTGTTACCTCTCTCAATATTGAGTTGTGCAGACTGACGCTCAGCACGCAAGTCCATAAGTACCTTAACGATAGCCGAACCAAGCTTATAAGCTGGGTCATTCGCAAGTTCCTTAAGAAGTGTTCCCTTCTCAATGGCATCAACAACCTTAGCTTCGTAAGGAATGATACTCTTAGAGAACATCATATCCACATAAGCTGCTGTCGAACCTCCATACTCCTTATCAATCGTCGCAAAAATCTGATTGACCTCTGCACTGTTAAGTTTCTTACGCAAAATGTCAAGAAGAACAGGAATAGTTACTCTATCTAGACCGGGGTCGTAATCCTTATAAAACTCCTTAACTTCTTCAAGTACATCAGCCTTATTAACTCCAACCATACGACCAAGAGCAACAGCCTGAGCTAGAGCTTCTGAACCTTGAAGAACTTCGGCAGTGTACATAAAGCGACGTGTAACCTCGCCCGAACTCTTATACGCATCCTCTAGCTCCTTAAGCACATTCTTGTACTCCTTATTGCTCTGCTTAGCAGCCCAAGAAGCGAATGCACGTTCTTCTTCTTGCTTACGCTCAATAACGCCGAGCTTAACAAGAGCCTTGTTCATACCGATAGAGTTCTTCCAGTAGTTCGAGCTGCGAGCATACTTAGACGCGTACTTGATGCGAGTAGCTTGGTCTGCGTCCATAAACTTACGCCATATAGCTTGCTTAGCTCCACGTACTTCTATACGCGCTGAGTTCTCATTGTCCATACGGTTCTGCACACCCCAAGATGGGATATAGCGAGAAGTAGAGCCGGGGAAACCAATGGTCATCGCATAATCGCCTTCCTTGATGCCCTGCGTAGAGACTTCAGCGAAGTGCTTTGGCTGATAAGGAACATTGTCCTTGCTGTACGTCGCAGGCTTATTATCCTTATCTGCATAAACACGGAAGACAGAGAAGTCGCCCGTATGACGAGGCCACATCCAGTTGTCCGTATCGCCACCAAACTTACCTATACTGCTAGGTGGAGCAAAGACCATGCGCACGTCCTTAAAGACATTGTAAGTTACCGCATAGAACTTATTACCAGCATAGTAAGGCACAATCGTTACCTCTTGGTTCTTAGCCAACTTCTTCTCTAGGCTAGCACGGATTTCAAGAAGAGCCATTTGAAGCTGACTCATACGCTCCATCTCATCTTTAGCCTTCTTAACCTTAGCGAGTACTTGAGCCGTCACATCTTGCATACCTGCGAGATAACGTACTTCCAAGCCTTCAATAGGGAGCTCTTCCTTCGTAGACTGAGATACGAAGCCATCACGGAGATAGTCGTGGTCAACGGTGCTAGTCTTCTGAATAGCATCAAAGCCACAGTGGTGATTGGTCATGACAAGACCGCTACCACTCACCGTTACGCCCGTACAACCGTGACCGAAGATAACAACCGAACTAGCGACACTAGGCTTGCTCAGACTATAAAGCTGTTCAGACGTAAGCTGAAAGCCTAATTCCTTCATCTTAGCAAGGTTCTCCTTCGTCAATTCGTTCAGGAGCCACATACCCTTATCGGCATAAGCCTGCCCTACCGTTGCACCAAGAAGGGCAACGCCAAGAGCCATTTTCTTAAAAAATCCTTTCATCATGTTTGATTAACCATTAAAAGACAACACAGGGAGGAACGCACCGAGAGGACGATACGCAAGCCTGCGACTAATGTTTCTTGAGAAGTTCTGCCCCACGCTGGAGCGCCTCCATATTCATAGGAATGAGCTTATGATGACGCTCAGGTAAAGATTTCTCTAGACCCTTCTTAATACTATCTAGGTGAAGTATTGTTCTCGTTTTCAGAAGAGCGCCAAGGATAAGCATATTGAATACCTTGCTATTGCCCATACGAGTAGCCTCGTTGGTAGCATCTACTTCATAGATGTCTATATCTGTACGAGGGTTTCCGTAGTGAACGCCATTGCTATCATAGAGTAAGACCCCACCCGGCTTCACGTGAGAAGCAAACTTATCTAATGATGGCTGGTTAAGGGCTACGACGATGTCATAATCATTAACCACAGGGCTACTCACCTGCTCATCACTAACGATTACCGTTACATTGGAGGTACCACCTCTCTGCTCTGGACCATAGGAAGGCATCCAACTAACTTCCTTCTCTTCCATCAGACCTGAATAGGCTAGGATTTTACCCATAGAGAGTACACCCTGCCCACCAAAGCCTGCTATAATGATTTCGTAAGTCATATATTTAATATGAAAGCTACGTGATTAAATATCTTTAAGGTCTCCGATAGGATATGTTGGGAACATGTGTTCCTCCATCCACTTATTTGCATCTACAGGAGACATCTTCCAACCTGAGTTACATGTAGAAACAACCTCTACAACGCTGGTTCCCTTACGAGCCATAGAGTTACGGAAAGCCTTCTCAATGGCTTTCTTACACTTGCGAATAGCTGCCACTGTGTGTACAGATTGGCGTGTAACGTAACAAGTACCATCAAGTACGGCAAGCAAATTACTCATCTTGAGGGGGTGTCCCTGCGTCTCTACATCACGACCATCAGGCGACGTCGCTGTCTTCATCTGAGGAAGTGTAGTAGGAGCCATCTGTCCGCCCGTCATACCATAGATACCATTGTTGATAAAGATGATTACGATATTTTCACCTCTATTGCAGGCATGTATCGTTTCGGCTGTACCGATAGCCGCAAGGTCGCCATCTCCCTGATAAGTAAATACCATTTTATCAGGGTTAAGACGCTTGATAGCTGTCGCAAGGGCAGGCGCACGACCATGAGCTGCCTCCTGCCAATCGACATCAATAAACTTGTATGCGAAGACAGCACAACCTACTGGCGCAACACCAATAGTATCTTCTTGCATACCCATATCCGCAACAACCTCTGCAACGAGCTTATGCACAACGCCGTGGCTACAACCAGGGCAATAGTGCATCATCACATCGTTCATCAGTTCGGGTCTTTTATATACCAGATTCTCTGGTTTAATAATTGACTTAATATCCATAAAGTCTAATCGTCTTTTAATTCTGAGTAAAGAAGAATCTCTTTACATAATGTACAATACGCACACCCACAGCCGCTATACCAAAGTAAATGAATAATCTAGGCGACTCTGCACGACAGCATAGGAAGGTAACCACACTTGTGGCTGCTAAGCAGTAGAAGAGTATGACCAAAATCAGGTCAATAAGAGCTGAAGAGCGTGTACTTGACTGGTTCATACGCTTAATTGATGCCAAATGTCTTCTTTAGGTTCTCTAAGATTTCATTGGGAGAGAAGAGCATACCGCCAAGACGGCCATAATGCTCTACGGGCACCTTACCATTGATAGCTAGGCGCACATCCTCAACCATCTGACCAGCATTGAGCTCAGGCACAAAGAAGCCCTTAGCGTGAGTGGCTAGCTCGGCCAACTTACGAGAAGGGAAAGGCCACAAGGTGATTGGACGAAGGAGCCCAACCTTTAACCCCTGATTGCGTGCAATCTCTACCGCCTTCTGACACATACGGCTAGCCGAACCAAAGGCTACAAGAATATAATCTGCATCCTCCGTCTGAATGGCTTCGTAGCGCACTTCATGCTCTTCGATATTGCGATACTTCTCTTGGAACTTATTGTTGCGTTGCTCCATGACAGCACTCTCTAGCTCAAGAGAAGTGATGACATTAGGCTTGCGACCGCCCTTGCGACCGAGCGTAGCCCAAGGGCACTCCTCTCTAATCTCTTCTTCCGTACGGCGTGGGCGTTGCTCTGGTAGGCGCACCTTCTCCATCATCTGACCGATAATACCATCCGCAAGGATAATAGCCGGATTGTTGTACTTAAAAGCCAAATCAAATCCTAAGCCCACGAAGTCTGCCATCTCCTGAACCGAATTAGGAGCTAGTGTTATCAAGCGATAGTCGCCATGACCACCACCCTTAACGGTCTGAAAATAATCGGCCTGACTAGGCTGAATAGTTCCTAGACCGGGACCTCCTCGCATGACATTGATCAGCAAACAAGGGAGCTCAGCTCCTGCAATGTAGCTAATCCCCTCTTGCTTAAGGCTCATACCGGGGCTAGAAGACGAAGTCATCACCTTCTTACCACAGCCTGCACCACCATAAACCATATTGATAGCCGCCACTTCGCTTTCGGCTTGTAGCACTACCATACCTGTCGTTTGCTGAGGGCGTAGCTCCATGAGTGTCTCTAGGATCTCGCTCTGAGGGGTTATGGGGTAACCGAAATAGCCATCAACACCATAGCGAACAGCCGCATGGGCGATAGCCTCATTACCCTTCATCAGTTTTATTTCTTCTGCCATAGATTTCTTTGTTTAGGGGAGTTTAACCTTATAGACTGTAATTACCCCATCAGGGCAGACCATACCACAGCTAGCACAGCCGATGCAGTCATCCAAATTTTTGAGGCGTGTGTAATGGTAGCTCTTGTCGTTCACCTCCGTAGGGTGTAGCTCTAGGACTTTAGTCGGACACGCCACGACACAGAGATTACAACCTTTGCATCTCTGTACGTCTACCTCGATTGTTCCTCGTACTTTTGCCATAAATCTTTCTTTGGTTAATTATAGTAACCCGTTTCTCCTATCAAATGTACAATTTTCTTGCGACATATATCTTCCAAAGATAAAAGCGATACTGCGTTCCACACCAAATTTTAAATAACAAAATCTTAATTATACGTATATCTAATAAGTACGCATAAACGTGTGAATACTTACGCGTAAACACTTCAGCGAGTACGTCGTACTTACCTGGATAAGTACACGTAAATACTT
Source organism: Porphyromonas sp. (assembly GCA_003640335.1). Classification (GTDB taxonomy): domain Bacteria; phylum Bacteroidota; class Bacteroidia; order Bacteroidales; family Porphyromonadaceae; genus Porphyromonas. Next base: position 252 of record RBKG01000065.1, on the reverse strand, counting down.
TAGTAAGTACACGCACTTATTTTGGTCAGTACGTCGTACTCATTTCTATGCTTACGCACACCTAAGTTCAGCACTCGCCGAGGTCTGTGCAGACTACACGTGTAGTTTGCACAAACTACGGCTGAAGTTTGTACAGACTTCGCCGTGGTTTTCAGAATAGGAAGAAGCAATACAATCATCTATCAACGCATCCACTCGAGACCATTGCATTGTGCGGCACTCGCTGCGTTATTTTCGACATTCAGGCTCGGT
>RBKG01000275.1 GCA_003640335.1 Porphyromonas sp. | reverse complement strand
GTTCATCAATGCTCCTAGATTTTGATTTATTCATAAGAGTAATTACTTCTTCAACGGATATTTTTACCCAAGCAAAGCCCTCTCTATCTTCGGTACTTTTCTGGTTGTCAATCGACATCGAGAATAAATCTTGCTGATCATCTTCTAACTGTTCTTTGCTTGAGAGATTGTCAATTAAGTCTAGCTTAGAAAAAAGGAATTCTATCTCAGTGTAAGCTCTTCCATTCTTAATACCTCTGGCATATACTCTTATGTCTGTATGCCTATTTATGCTATAGAGGGTACCACATGGCTCTCCCGTCTTAGGATCTTTCACGTAGTCCCATGGGATAAACTTAGGCATTCGTTTTTCTTGCTTGGCCAGAGTATTCTCTTTTTTAGCTTGTTCTGAAATCGTAATCCCTATTGCTCTACGTAAAAACGTGTTCGTGCCTCTCACAGAGTCCGTATAACTACTCTTAGAAGTTGAGTTTAGTAATTGTTTCAGGCTATCAATGCTAATTCTAAATGATACTAACTTCTGTTTATTCTTTAAGAATGGATATAACCAAAGTTGGTAAGACGTTGATAGCGAATTATAGTGTTTAGGGTACACAGAAACATACTGTGAGAGGTTCTGAAGAAGTGGAATTGCCATAGGGCCTGGAATTATGTAGAGCCTATCTTTTCTATCTGAGAATTTGTACCAGCTAATCCAACTAGCACCTTCATATACCTTTTCTCCGTTTTTCCCAATATGGACTAGGTGAAGAGATTTATTCATAATCTCCTCAAGGGCATCTTTCAGAAAATCATGCCTCCTATTTGACAAGCTTATATCTAAATAATCAAAAACAGCAGACATTGATATTTCAATGCGAGGAGAACCTGATACAACCTCCACTTGCTTGCTTTGAACTATCTGTGCTATTGCGTAGATAAGTTTGAGCGCATGAGTACTTGTTATCCTTGATATAGCCTTGCTAACATCAAATAAGTCGTTAGACAGCCTAACAGACTTATTGGGGTTGTACGACTCTACGATATAGTCGTTGAACAGAGGTACTAGTACATTCTCATTTGTATTGTTTCCCATGACATACTTTGCTTTAATGATACATTGCAAAGGTAGTAATTATCTACATAGTATAGATAATTACTACCTACCAATTATTATACAAATGGGGGATAGAGGCCGTGTGTAGAGGTCTTATGAAGGGCTTTTTACCTCCATTTATACAAGAATTTGGTGCGAATTAGGGAGGTA
>RBKG01000072.1 GCA_003640335.1 Porphyromonas sp. | reverse complement strand
GCATTCTGCAAAGCCCCACCAAAGGACAAGTTTTACTTGTCCTTTGGGAGACCGTCGGGCGGTCCCCAAGAAAGAAGTCTAAAGTTCTAAATGGGCTATTAAGAGATAAGGGCTGAAATCAAAATTAAATTGATTTCAGCCCTTATCTTATATAAGAGTTATCAAGTATAGAATTAACTTTCTGTTGATAGAGAGAAGCCTTGAGGCAGGAAGCCTGTGACGTCTCCACCAAAGTGGAGCAACTCTCGAACTACAGTTGAGCTTATATGTGTGAATAATTGGCTCGCAGGTAGTAGTATGGTTTCCATATCAGCAATATGGCGATTTAAATCTGCTAGCGTTCGTTCGTATTCCATATCGGTGCTACTTCTGACTCCTCTCAAAAGAAAGCGTACTCCCATCTCTTGAGCAAAACTAACAGTTAATCCATTGTATGTGTAGACTTCAACACGAGGTTCTTCTTTATAGAAACGGCTGATTTGGAGTAATCTCTCGTCAGGAGAGAATAGGTTTCGTTTACTCTCGTTTATACCGATGGCAATAATCACCCTATCGAATAGCATTAAACCTCGCTCAACAATATCAGCGTGTCCTCTAGTGAATGGGTCAAAAGACCCTGCATACATTGCGGTTGTATTCATTGCTTAGCTATTGAGGTCTACAATATCTTCACTCATTGGAGATAGGTTTTCAACACCATCTGCCGTAATGAGATATGTATTCTCAATTCCGACAGCACCAACCTCAGGAATTACAAACTTAGGTTCAAATGCGATAATCATGCCTTCTTGTAAGACATCCTTTGAACGCGTTGTAAGTACAGGTAATTCGTTTATTTGTAGCCCTAGCCCATGACCAACAAATTGAGCTTGTGAAGAGTGTCCCATAAAGTATTGCTCAGCTTTTTCCTGCTTTGCCATTTCTAAGCATGCAAGATAAATGCTACTGCAACTTGTCCCCGGCTTAGCTGTCTGCATAACCTCACGATGCATTCTGCGACTGAGCTCATGCAGGCGATAGGCTTCTTCAGGTAGTTTCCCAATAGAATAGGTACGAGAGATGTCACTAAGATAAACTCCATAATTCCCTGCCATATCAAGCATAATGGCTTGTCCTTCTTTCAGTGGAGAACCATTAGCCCCCAAAGGAAGAGCTTCGTTTCCACCACCACCAAGAGCGAAATCGTAAGGAGAAGCAGCATCTGCATTATTACCAGAAAGAAGGCTTCCCATATGGAACTCCATAAGACTACCAAAGCAACGGAACAGTCCAATAGAGCCTCCTTGACGCATCAAATGCTCAATTTCTATCTGCAGTTCTGTATCACTCATCCCTGCTCTATAGATTTGTTTGACCTTTTCGTATACAGCAATGTGCTTGAGGCAGTTTTTACGTACTTCTGCTATCTCGTAAGGTGTTTTGACCATACGAATTTTTCTGAGCAAAGCTGTTCCGTTGAATACTTCGGCTTGGTGGAACATCTTCTTTTGTCGCTCAATATCAGAGTAGGGGAGCTCGTCTGTTTCAAGAGCTATTTTTGAGATATTAGTCAAGTCTACTATTTCGCTTAACTGCTCTATTTTACGGATATAATGCAGTCCTTGATGTTCTCCAAAAGATTGGGGTCTTCGGATTAAGTAAATAGGCTCTCCTTGCTGAGGTATGTATACAAGACCAGAAAAGACTTGACCAAAGAAGTATAATGTGGCGACGGAGGAGGCACCGATAAAGGCATCAATACCTTCTTCTTTTAGTGTAGTTTGCATTCGTTCCACATGAAGGCGAATGTCTGAACTTAATACATTCATATTATAATATGATTTTTAGAATGGGGAATCCCCAGGGTTATCAAAGTCAGGATTAGTATTAGCCATTGTGGCTCCATTAGTTCCAGCTAGTTGCTTATTGGATGCTGCTGTATTGCTTCCAAAAGCTACTTGTGTATATCCTTCTTGAGTATTCTTCTGCTTGAGTGTGTTCGCTACCCCTCCATCTTCCAAGTTCATGAATTTAGCATATTCGCTCTTGAAGCGCATACGTACATCTCCGATTGGTCCGTTACGGTGCTTAGCTATGATAAATTCACCTATACCACGAAGGTCTTCGTCTGTATTGGGGTCTCGAGTAATCTTATAATACTCCGGTCTGTGAATGAAGCAGACGATATCGGCATCTTGCTCAATGGCTCCTGATTCACGGAGGTCACTAAGCTGAGGACGTTTGCTATTAGCATCGCCCTGTCTGTTCTCTACACCACGATTAAGCTGTGATAGTGCGATGATAGGGATGCGTAATTCTTTGGCAAGCATTTTTAGGTTACGAGAAATCATACTAACTTCTTGTTCACGGTTGCCAAAGCCCATACCACTCGCATTCATGAGCTGTAGGTAGTCAATAATAATCAACTCAACTCCATGTTCTCTCACTAGTCTTCTTGCTTTACTTCTTAGCTCAAAGACGGACAAACTAGGGGTATCATTGATATAGAGGGGAACTTCATTTAGTTCGGCTGATTTAGTCAGTAGTCGTTTCCACTCAGGGTCCTTTAAGCGTCCGCTTTTAAGGGTTTGACCATCAATCTCACAGACATTACTAAGAATACGTTTTACTAGTTGGACTGCACTCATTTCAAGGTTGAAAAGTGCTACCGGTATCTTATGCTGAAAAGCCATAGCTGTAGCCATAGATACGACAAAGGCAGTTTTACCCATTGCAGGACGGGCTGCGATAATGATTAAATCGCTTTTCTGCCATCCGCTAGTGATTTCATCGATACCATCAAAGCCCGTTGATAGACCTGAAATACCTTCAGCTCTGTTGGCTGCAACCTGAATTTCTGTGATTGCCTCTTGAACAAGAGGGTCTAACTCTTGGAAGTCTTTACTATCCTTAGTGGTAGCTAATTCGAAGAGCTTGCCCTCAGCTCGTTGCATCTGCTCTTCGATCTTCTCTTCGTCTGCGTAAGCATCTTGCAGGACATTGCTAGCAAAGGCTATTAGTCTACGACTTTGGGCTTTATCTGCAACAATTTTGGCATGATACTCAAGGCTACTAGAACTAAGTACACGCATGGTGAGACTCGCAATGAAGGATACTCCTCCCACTTCCTCCAGCTTACCAAGGCTACGTAGCTTCTCAGCGACTGTAGCCATATCGATAGGCTCTTGGTTCATTGCAAGTAAAGTCATTGCTCTGTAGACCTCTTCGTGAGCCTTTAAGTAAAAAGACTCAGGGGTGAGCATTTCACTAACTCGAGCAAAAGCATCTTTTTCTTGAAGAATAGCTCCAAGTACAATCCCTTCTAAATCTATTGATTGAGGTGGCATACGCCCCTCAATGGGAATAATACTATCATTCTTATCTTTTGAGCTACGCTTGCGTGTACTCCGTTCTGCCATAATTGTCTTTACCTAATATTAAATCGTTAGTCTAGTTTGAGCACTGCAAGGAATGCTTTCTGAGGAACTTCAACTGTTCCAATTTGCTTCATGCGCTTTTTACCTTCCTTTTGTTTCTCAAGAAGCTTACGCTTACGAGAGACGTCACCTCCATAACACTTCGCTGTAACGTCTTTACGTACTGCTTTAATCGTTTCACGAGCTATAATCTTAGCTCCGATAGCAGCCTGAATAGCAATGTCAAATTGCTGACGAGGTATTAGCTCCTTTAGCTTCTCACACATGCGTCTTCCAAAGGTTACACTATTGTCTACGTGAGTTAGTGTTGAGAGAGCATCTACAGGGTCTCCGTTAAGGAGAACATCTAATTTAACTAGTTTGCTAGGACGGAAATCACTAATGTGGTAGTCGAAGGATGCGTAACCTTTACTTATACTCTTTAACTTATCGTAGAAGTCAATCACAATCTCTCCTAGAGGTAGATCAAAGAAAATCTCAATGCGGTCGCCTGAGATATACTCTTGCTTAACTAGCTGACCACGTTTCCCAAGGCAAAGAGTCATGATAGGACCAATGTACGCAGTGTTTGTTATAACTGAGGCTCTGATATATGGCTCTTCAATACGCTCAATATGCGTAGGGTCGGGAAGTCCACTAGGATTATGTACTTCTGTACAATTTCCTTTGCGATCAAAGACTTTATAGGATACGTTAGGCACCGTGGTTATTACATTCATGTTAAACTCACGGTCCAATCGTTCTTGAATGATTTCCATATGTAATAAGCCTAGGAAGCCACATCGGAAACCAAATCCAAGCGCAGCAGAGCTTTCAGGTTGGAATGTTAAGGAAGCATCATTAAGCTGTAGCTTTTCAAGAGAGGCTCTTAAGTTTTCGAAATCTTCACTTTCTATTGGATAGAGACCCGCAAAGACCATAGGTTTTACTTCCTCGAAACCTTCAATAGCATGAGCTGAACCTCCTTGAACGTGGGTAATCGTATCTCCAACCTTTACCTCTTTACTAGTTTTAATACCAGAAATGATATAACCTACATCTCCTGTTTTTACTTCCTTGCGAGGCTCCATATCCAAGCGTAGGACACCGACCTCATCGGCATCATACTCTCTTCCTGTGGCAATAAACTTAACAAGGTCTCCCTTCTTTATAGAGCCATTTACAACCTTAAAGTAAGCGATGATACCTCTGAATGGATTGAAAACAGAGTCAAAGATGAGGCACTGTAGAGGAGCTTCGGGATCTCCTACTGGAGCTGGAATACGCTCTACAATAGCTTTGAGAATTTCATCAACGCCAATTCCCGTTTTTCCACTCGCCCTAATTATCTCCTCTCTTTTGCATCCTAGTAGTTCGATGATTTGGTCTTCTACTTCATCGGGCATAGCACTAGGCAAATCTACCTTGTTCACTATTGGTATGATTTCTAGATCATGCTCAAGTGCCATGTATAGGTTACTTATTGTTTGCGCTTGTATACCTTGAGCAGCATCTACAATAAGTAATGCTCCTTCACAAGCTGCTATAGAACGAGATACTTCATAACTGAAGTCTACGTGTCCAGGAGTATCAATAAGGTTTAAAACATACTCTTCCCCTTCATGAGTATAATTCATTTGTATCGCATGGCTCTTGATAGTGATACCTCGTTCACGCTCAAGGTCCATATTATCAAGAACTTGCTCTTGAAGTTCCTTGCCTGTTACAGTCTGAGTTGTTTCTAAAAGACGATCGGCAAGAGTACTTTTGCCATGGTCAATGTGTGCAATAATGCAGAAATTACGGATATTCTTCATGTCTGTGATATTCTGGATGCAAAGATAATACAAATAGTCGGCTGTATAAGATGAAATTGGCTTTATTGGTTATACTCTGAAGTCGGTAATCTAGATTGTTGATAGTGGATAGAGATCGCTATTCTCCTTTCTCGGCTGATAGCTCATTAAATATAGCTGTGTATATTTTTTCCGTCTTTAACCCTAAGAATTATTGGATAAAATCGTATTTGTTACGTCATTCTTGATATACCTGTTCGGTCGTTTATGGGGTCGTAGCAAGTTTTTTGTTAATGATGGAGTACAATAAATAGATGTAGGGAGTTTAAGTCCTTTGCACGGCCTCAATTTGATGGCAGTCTGAATAGGTTGCTTTCTTTGAGTAGGGGAAAAGTTGAGATAAAAAGCTCCCCCTCCTGAAATGCAGGAGGGGGAGCTTATCTATTGTTTTTAAGTATTCGGATTAGGCTTCAGCTGAAGCTTCTTCCTTTTCTGGGAATTCCCATACTTGGTTTGCCATACGCTTGTAACCAGCATAGCGCCACTGAGAATTCTTCTTGGCTTCTTCAA
>RBKG01000245.1 GCA_003640335.1 Porphyromonas sp. | reverse complement strand
ACCTCTAGCCTTGTTGCAAGGCTTGAATGATGGCGGATAACTCGGTAAACCAGTCCGGATTAAAGGGGTTAATTTGCATAATATGTAGATTAACCTCTTTCCGTATATAGTCAGTACTCTTAGAGTTCGCTCCAAACTCTTTCTGAAAGAACATCGTACTCGCGTGGTCCTGCTGAGCTTGGAGCACAAGACTGCCCAAATGGTTGATTGTAGGCTCTTTGCCATTCTGCTCAATGACTAACTGCTTGAGCTGATTTTCCTCAGCGAAATAAGCTAATGAAGGATGATAGATGACAAAACTCTTAGACGCAAAGGGGCGAGCCTTAGCAATCTTGCGCAGAGAGTCTATCTTTTGAGAGATTTCATTGCTCCCAGCAGTAAAATCTTCATTGGGAAGAAGCGCTTTAAGCCCCCTATGTATATTGCGGCTCATCGTCTCGATGCCGACAATGCTCATCCAGTAGTGTGGGTCACTGGCGTGTACAGAGCCATCGTTGTGCATGTGCTCTTGATTGTGCAAAGGCATAAGACCGCTGTCTAGGCGCACAAGTTGTAAGTCGGGGTTTAGCTCCTTGATGCGCGAGAGCCAGCTCTGCTCAAAGCCTAAGTCTCCGACATAGAACCAAGCCTGAGCACGTGTCAGTTGGCTCATATCCTGCATAGATGGTTCGTAAGTCTCGGGTGTAGCTCCGTCGGGAAGGAGGGTAAGTACTTCGACCCGTTCGCCTGCAAGCGTCTTGATAATACCAGCGGTAGGCAGTATCGTTACCGCAATAATAGGCTTATCGCTGGCTTGTCGCTTATGGCCTGAGCAGGCCATAACGAGGCATAGCATAATCAATATAAGGGGGTATTTGATTATATTCTTCATATCTATTGAGAACCCTCAAGTAGAGGTTTCAAACGACCTTACTTGAGGGAGTGCTTTAGTTAGATGATTACTTTTTCGGGCTTAGCCCTAGCTTGTGGGCTTCCTCAAGCATAAGTGTATAAGCAGGCTCGTACTCGTTGGGTATTAGTCCGTCAAGGATAGCATTCTTAATCGTTTCCTTGATGAGTCCGACCTCGTGGCAAGGGCCTATCCCGAAGGTCTCCATAATGAGCAGCCCGTCTATAGGAGGTTGGAAATTGCGAATGCGGTCTTTCTCTTCAATGTCTTTCAGCTTCTTGCGCACAAGCACATAATTATCCAAATACTTGCGTACTCGTTGCGGATTTTTACTTGTAATATCGGCCTCAACAAGCATCATAAGGTCTTCAAGGTCGTCGCCAGCATCGAAGAGCAGTCGGCGTACAGCAGAGTCGGTTACACCCTCGTCCACAAGAGCCGCAGGGCGCATATGTAGTTCTACGAGCTTACGCACGTATTTCAGTTTGCCGTCAAGAGGTAGCTTCAGACGCTTGAAAATCTTGTGGAGCATCTTCGCTCCGATATATTCGTGATTGTGGAAAGTCCAGCCTAGGCGAGCATCGTACTTCTTGGTACGAGGTTTCCCGATATCGTGTACTAGTGCAGACCAAAGCAACCAAAGGTCATTGTCTTCTAGGGGGCGTGTCGCACGGATAGCCTTAGCAAGATTGTCTACAACCTTATAAGTGTGAGTCAGATTATCCTTGTGCCCTATGCCGTCACGAGTATCTGCACCCTTGAGGGCAAGCAGTTCGGGGAAGACAAGCGCCATAAGACCAGAGAGCTCAAAGAGTTCTAAGCCTATGGAGGGTTTGGGTGAGAGGAGTATTTTATTTAACTCGGTAATAATACGCTCACCGCTGATAATCTCTATTCTATGGGCATTACGAGCGATGGCCGCAAAGGTATCGGGCTGTATGAAGAAGCCTAATTGACTTGCGAAGCGTATGGCACGCATCATACGCAAGGGGTCATCGCTGAAGGTTATATCGGGGTCGAGTGGAGTACGGATAGTTAGATTATCCATATCCTTGAGTCCATCGAAAGGGTCAAGGAGTTCGCCGAAGCGGTCTTTATTGAGACAGATAGCGAGTGCATTGATGGTAAAGTCTCTACGCTCTTGGTCTTCTTGAAGCGAACCATCTTCGACAACAGGTTTACGGCTGTCCGGGCTATAACTCTCACGCCTAGCTCCGACAAACTCAATCTCTGTGCCTTTGTACTTCACTTGAGCCGTGCCAAAGCGTGCAAAAACAGATAGGTGAGAGCCTTTTAGACGCTTAGCGACAGCCTCGGCAAGTTCGATGCCACGACCAACGGAAACGACATCAATATCTTTGCTCGGACGAGAAAGGAAAAGGTCGCGAACAAATCCGCCAACGACATAGGTTTCAAGACCTAGTTCGTCCGCAGTTTCGCCTATCAGGTGGAAGAGAGGCTTATCTATTTTTTGATAAATATAATCTTCTACAATCATCTGTACGTGTTATGCCGATGGGGCGGTATCTCACAATACCTTAAAAGGGATTGTGCCTAAAATAAATCTAGACACAGTCCCTCAAAACATAAATCTTTTACTTAGTGAAGTGTAGGATATGCCCCATACGCTCTTTCTTCGTCTGCATATAGCGGGCATTATGCTCATTAGGCTCAACTTCTACGGGTACAATCTCGGTGATTTCTAGTCCGTAAGCCTCTAGACCAACACGCTTAATAGGGTTGTTAGTCATAAGGCGCATACGGCTGATGCCAAGCTCGCGTAGGATATTAGCCCCTACACCGTAATCACGTTCGTCAGCATTGTGTCCTAGATGAATGTTTGCATCTACGGTATCAAGTCCGTTCTCTTGTAGTTTGTAAGCCTTGATTTTTTCCATCAAGCCGATACCACGACCTTCTTGATTGAGGTAGACTACGACTCCGCGCCCTTCACGTTCAATTATTTGCATAGCCTTGTGGAGCTGTTCGCCACATTCGCAACGCTGGCTACCGAAGATGTCGCCTGTCATACAGCTAGAGTGTACACGCACAAGGACATCATCACCATTGGTGATGTCGCCTTTGAAGAGTGCGATATGCTCAAGTCCATTAGACTTTTGCTTAAAAGGAATTAGTCTGAATGTACCCCATTCTGTAGGCATAGAGACTTCTTCTCCTCGCTCGATGATGCTCTCTGTCTTGAGGCGGTAAGCGATGAGGTCTTTAATAGAAATGATTTTCATTGACCACTGCTTAGCGACCTCCATAAGTTGAGGTAGGCGAGCCATTGTGCCATCTTCATTGATAATCTCAATGAGGGCAGCGGCAGGCTGTAAGCCTGATAGGCGAGCAAGGTCCACGGCCGCTTCGGTATGTCCTGCTCTCTGAAGCACTCCTCTAGAGCGAGCTCTTAGCGGACAGATATGACCGGGGCGAGCAAGGTCTTGCGGTTTAGTTTCGGGGTCTGCTAGAGCAAGGATAGTCTGAGCACGGTCGTACATAGACACACCCGTCGTACAGCCCTTGCCGAGTCTGTCCACGGTAACAGTAAATGGAGTCTCGTGTACAGAAGTATTTGTGGGAACCTGCATCGCAAGTTCAAGCTCGGCAGCACGCTCCTCGGTAATAGGCGCACATAGGACGCCACGCCCGTAGCGCATCATAAAGTTGATTTTCTCTGGCGTAACCTTTTCGGCTGCAATGATGAAATCACCTTCATTTTCACGGTCTTCATCATCAACAACGATGACGAACTCACCACGCTGGAAGTCCTCAAGGGCTTCTTCAATAGTATTCAATTGAATGTTAGGCATTCGCTTTTCTCTTTATAAGGTTATTAACACCCCTTGCTAATGGCTTTGCGTATCTCGGTCTCTATCTCGTTAAGCAGTTTCTCTGTCTGCTTGATGTCGCGGAGATAAGCACGCCTGCGGATAGAGAGTATCCATAGGGGGAGGAGTGTTATGATAAATATAATGTTACTAAGTTTCAGTAGTAAGGGTTTGCTTTTGAGAGGTAGATTGTTCGTAATCGACATAGGCACAAGTTGTCTCTCAAGTATGGGCATATCTTGCAACTTGGCGATAATCATGCGCTCACGGCTATTACGTAGCTCAGAGATGAGCGCTTCAAGTTGCTCAAAAAGCTCTTGCATAAGGCTTTCGCTTGGCGAGAGGAGCCAAGACGAGAAGAGGAGCCGCTTCACTAGCCACTTCTTGCTAATCCAATCGCTGTTACGGAGTTCGCTTATTCTTTCCTTAAGGCTTAGAGTATGCTCAAGGGCTTGCGTGTAATTGATTTCTTCGAGGATTAGTTCGCGTACCTCGAGTTTGCGCACACGTGCTGTGCCGAAGAGCTTACGGAAGAATACGATGTAGGCTTCCATATTGAGCGAAGCCGAGTCTCTCGTAGCCTGCCAAGTAAGGAAAATACCTACGGGAGCAAGCACGAAACTACTTATCCACATACCTGATACGACTCCCATCTGCTCACTACTAATCATATTATGCCCAAAGGTATCAATGATATAGTAGATGATGAAGAACACCACAGACGCAATAATCGGCATACCTAATCCGCCCTTGCGGATAATAGCTCCAAGCGGAGCACCGATAAAGAAGAAGACTAAGCAAGCGACAGGGAAAGTGAACTTCTTGTGCCACTCCATTCTGTTTGTGCGGTAGTCGAAAAAGGCTTCTTTATCAATGTAAAGACGGCTTTCACTCTCATTGCGCATCTGCAATAGTGAGGACGCTGCTTGACGATAACGATTAAGACTATCGCCGAGCGTTCTCATATTCATCAAGCTATCGATGTCAATCTGCTCACTCGTCTCGGCTGAGAGTATGCGCTTGCGGTCTTTCTGTGCTTGTTGGCTTGTGTCTAGTCTTGAGGGCAGTTCGTAGCTATACGTTTGCTGGTCTTGAATAGACATCATTTGCTCAGAAGCATCGCGCCTAATGCTATCAATGCTCCTCGTTACAGTATCAATAGCGTATTCTAGTTGAGAGAGGTTCTTACCTACAAATCGGCTCTTCATCTCTCCTTCATCTTGCATCTTGAAAGAAGTGTCGAAGAGAATAACGATTTCTTTGTAACTAAATCGTTCCTTAGCAAATGTCGTAGGACGTTCGTCAAGAGGACTAGAGGGCGTCGTCATATTCTCGAAGCTCTGCCCCTTGTATAGTTTCCAAGTTAGGAATGTTTGGCTAGCATCGGCAATGATGCGCCCTGAGTCGGCACGTATGATACGTGTTTTTTCGTTCCCCTCCTTGTTGTCGTACAGCATGATATTCAGCATACGACCGGGGTGCGCCATATCTCTCTTACCTACATAGATGCTATATCCCGGTATCCCATTATAGAAGACGCCCTCAGGTATTTCCAATTCGGGCTTGGCGTAACGGGCTGAATAGAGTAGCGTCCACATCTTCACTTGGCTCGTAATCATGTAGGTGTTTTGGAAGTAGAGTAGACCTACAGCGAGTAAAGATGTCGTAACGAAGAGCGGAGCCATAATGCGGTAAAGTGGTAAGCCCGACGCTTTCATCGCCAAGAGCTCTAGGCGTTCGCCTATTTGCCCGAAGAACATGAGTGAAGCCAAGAGTATCCCCAGCGGAAGTGCTAGGGGAACGAGGTTCATCGCAGCGTAAAATACCGTTTGCCCGATAACCAAAGTGCTAAGCCCCTTACCTACGAGTTCGTCGACATACTTCCATAGAAACTGCATCAAGACGATGAACCAGCATATTAGGAAGGTCATGAGTAGGAGAGGTAAGTAGCTCTTTAATATATATTTGTCAATTATCTTCATATATCTCGCTTGCACCCATATAATGGTTGTCGGCTTGTAAGAACTTGAAAGTCTTACAGCTCTTCTTGACCAAATGGAGGACTTGCTTCTATTACGCTTGCAAAGGTAGTATTAAATTGAGA
>RBKG01000204.1 GCA_003640335.1 Porphyromonas sp. | reverse complement strand
CTTCTCCATATTTTATATTAAACTATTTGCCCCCTCAGCATTCTTAATGGATGTTAGGGGGTTCTTATTATAGATACTTCAAGATAAATTCTTAACGACTTTAATATGAAAAAAACAGTATGGCTCACAGCTAGCCTTATGATGATGTCTATTGCCCTTCCCTCTTGTGGCGGAAGCACGCAGCAAGGACAAGAACAGCAAGCCCAAGCAATGCCTTACAAGACGATGAGCGTAAGTGCAGGCGATAGAGAACTCGAACAGAGCTACTCGGCTACGATACGAGGAAGACAAGACATTGACATCTACCCTCAAGTAAGTGGTCGCTTGACACAAGTACTCGTTAATGAAGGCGACGTTGTACGCAAAGGACAAACCCTTTTCATCATTGACCAAGTGCCTTATCAAGCTGCACTTGCGCAAGCAAAGGCCAACATACAAGCGGCAAAAGCAGCTCTCTCAACAGCTAAGATTACACTTGATGCTAAGCAAAGACTTTTCAACGAGAAAGTCATTTCACAGATTGAACTAGATATGGCTCGTAATAACTATCAGTCTGCCGAAGCTAGTCTAGCACAAGCCAAGGCTGCAGAGCTTAGTGCACACAATAATCTTAGCTACACAACTGTAACTAGCCCTGCTGATGGTGTAGTAGGGACACTTCCCTATCGTCAGGGAACACTTGTTAGTTCGGCTATGCCTAGTCCACTAACAACAGTATCTGACAACAGCCAAATGTATGTCTACTTCTCTCTAGGTGAAAAGACGCTTCTTGACCTTACGCGTAAGTATGGCTCTCTAGAAGCTGCTGTTAAGAGTATGGGAGCTGTGCAATTACGTCTAAGCGATGGCAGTCTATACGAAAGCACCGGCACGGTAGAGAGCATTAGTGGCGTCATCGACCGAACAACTGGAGCGAGTAGCCTAAGAGCCAAATTCGCCAACCCCAACCACCTCCTTCATAGTGGTGCTACGGGAAGCATTATACTCAAGCACAGCTACAGCAATATCATTGTTATTCCTCAAGCCGCTACTTACCAGCTACAAGACAAGGTATTCGCTTATAAGGTCGTTGATGGCAAGGCTACTTCAACGCTTATCACAGTAGAGCCTATTAACAATGGTACTGAGTACCTCGTTACTGATGGGCTTAAGGCTGGAGACGTCATCATAGCCGAAGGTGCAGGTCTTGTACGCGAAGGCGCTGCAGTAGCTCCAGCTCAAAGCGAAGCAAAGAAGTAAACTTAATTACGGGATAATGAAAGACAATATATTTATCAAACGACCCGTGATGGCCATCTCGATAGCTATCGTGATTGTCTTCGTTGGTCTAATATCGCTCTTCAACTTACCTGTAGAGCAGTATCCAGACATCGCACCTCCGACTATCCAAGTTTCAGCAAGTTACCCCGGAGCTGATGCCGATGCCGTACAGCAGAGTGTCGTACTCCCCCTTGAAGAAGCTATCAATGGTGTAGAGGGTATGACCTATATGACCTCATCAGCAGGCAATGACGGTAGTGCCTCGATAACTGTGTACTTTAAGCAGGGGGCAAACGCTGATATGGCTGCCGTCAATGTACAGAACCGTGTTAGTCGTGCCCAAGGCTTAATGCCTGCCGAGGTAACACGCATCGGGGTAACTGTGGGTAAGCGTCAGAGTGGCTTCCTTCAAGTAGGAGGTCTTGTTAGCAATGACCCTAAGTATGATAAGCTGTTTCTCTCAAACTATCTAGACATTAATGTCATTCCAGAGATTAAGCGTATCGAGGGCGTCGGCGAAGTGCAGAGCTTTGGGCAAACTTATAGTATGCGCATTTGGCTCAAACCCGATGTTATGGCTCAGTACAAACTGATGCCTAGCGACATCACAGCAGCTCTTAACGAACAAAATATCGTAGCCTCGACAGGTGCCTTAGGTGAGGACTCTAAGAATACTTACACCTATACACTCAAATATCGTGGCAGATTGCAGAGTCAGGAAGAGTTTAATAATATCGTTATTAAGTCTCTAGACAATGGTAATGTCCTACACTTAGGTGATGTAGCCAAGATAGAGCTTGGCGCACTGACCTACTCTGTCGTTTCGTCTATTGACGGCAAACAGGGTGTAAACTATATGGCGACGCAGATAGCAGGAGCCAATGCCACCGAAGTCAATAACAAGATAGCCAAGCGTCTTGAGGAAATGAGCAAAGACTTACCCAAGGGTGTTGAGTTCATTACCTTTATGAATACTAATGATAATCTCTACGCCTCTATCTACGTCGTGATAGAAACTCTCATAGTAGCGATTATCCTTGTAATCCTTGTTGTCTACTTCTTCTTACAAGATTTCAAGGCAACGCTTATACCCTCTATCTCAATTATAGTTTCTCTTATCGGCACATTCTTCTGCTTACAAGTAGCTGGCTTTAGCATTAACTTGCTGACGCTCTTTGCACTTGTACTTGCTATTGGTACTGTCGTCGATGATGCTATTGTCGTGGTGGAAGCTGTACAAGAGAAGTTTGAGGCTGGCTATACGAGCAGTTACCTAGCTACAAAGAGTGCCATGAGTGATATTACGATGGCAGTTATCTCTTGTACACTCGTCTTCATGGCGGTATTCATTCCTGTAACCTTCATGGGAGGAACATCAGGTATCTTCTACACTCAGTTTGGGGTTACGCTTGCTACTTCCGTTGGGCTCTCTATGGTATCTGCCCTTGTGCTATGTCCAGCACTCTGTGCTATTATGATGTGCCCAGAGGACATACATAAGAAGCAGGGAAGTTTCGGGCATCGTGTAAAACAAGCTTATAGCATTGCCTTCGAAGCCTCACTATCCAAGTACAAGAAGGGTCTTAGCTTCCTTATTGGTCATCGCTGGTTGGTATGGGCTTCATTAGCTCTTGCTTCTGCGGGTCTTATTTACCTCGTCGCTACAACTAAGACGGGGCTTGTGCCACAAGAAGACCAAGGCATGATTATGGTTAGCATTGGCACTTCACCGGGTAATACTATTGAGCAATCAGCTAAGGTTCTAGACAAGGTCGAGAATATCATTAAGTCTACACCCGAGGTCGTGCACTATGCACGCATCGGTGGCTTCGGGCTTATGGGTGGCTCAGGTACTTCATACGGTACATTCTTCGTACGCCTCAAGCACTGGGACGAACGTAAGGGCAAGGGGCAACATGCAGATGAGCTATTAGCTAAGCTGAATGCTCAGTTCCAAGCTATTCCAGAAGCACAAATCTTCGCTATCCAGCCGGGTATGATTCCTGGTTATGGTATGGGGAATGCTATCGAACTACAAGTACAAGACCGCACAGGAGGAGATATGGCTTCGTTCTATCAGAAGGCAGCCCCCTTTATCTATGCGCTCAACCAACGCCCAGAGGTCGCTATGTCTTATACGAGCTATGCGATGAACTTCCCTCAGTATAAGGTCAATGTAGATGCGGCTCAATGTAAACGTGCAGGTATATCGCCTGCGACAGTCCTTGAAACCCTTGGTATGTATCTTGGTAGTTCGTATGCCTCAAACTATAATAAGTTTGGTAAGACCTACCGCGTTATGATGCAGGCGGCACCCGAATATCGTTTAGACGAACAGAGCCTGAATAATATATTCGTACGCAATGGTAGCGAAATGGCTCCTATCAGTCAGTTTGTTACTCTTGAAAAGACTAATGGTGCGGTATCGGCCAATCGCTTTAATCTCTTCAGCTCTATCAGTGCTAATGTCAGTGTAGCCGAAGGATATTCGACGGGTGAAGGCATGAAGGCTATCGAGGAAATGGCTAAGCAAATGCTTCCCTCAGGTATTACATACGAATATGGAGGTGTCGCTCGTGAAGAAGCTCAAGCGACTTCGGGCAATACGACCATATACATCTACCTCATTTGTATCATACTCATCTTCCTCATTCTGTCTGCGCTGTACGAGAGCTTCCTCATTCCTTTCGCAGTAATCCTATCTGTTCCTTTTGGTCTTATGGGAAGCTTCCTTTTTGCTAAAGTCGGAGGTTTTGAGAATAATATCTATTTGCAGACGGGTGTCATCATGCTTATCGGGCTACTCGCTAAGACAGCTATCTTGATTACAGAGTATGCATCTGAGCGTCGTCGTCAAGGATTTGGTATAGTCGAAGCCGCTTACACAGCAGCACAAGCACGCTTCCGTCCTATCTTGATGACTGTTCTCTCAATGATTTTCGGTATGCTTCCGCTTATGTTTGCCACTGGAGCCGGAGCTAATGGTAGCCGTTCGCTCGCAACGGGTGTCGTAGGAGGTATGCTTATCGGGACAATTGCCCTACTCTTCGTTGTGCCTATCCTGTTTATTTTCTTCCAGTACCTACAAGAGAAGTTTATACGCAAGCCCGAGGAACACGAGCTAGACCCTCAAATAGCACTTGAGAGAGAACACCTCCTAGAAGAACAATCGGCTTTTAATACTGAAAAGAACTAATGCCATGAAAAAGAATATAATCCTTACCGCTCTAGCAAGTACACTACTTGCTAGCTGCGGTCTCTATAGCCATTACGAGCGACCCGCAGGCTTACCCCTCGAGCATCTCTACCAACAGAGCATCGGGGGCAATACAGTCCAAACTGACTCCACGAGTATAGCCTCTCTCACTTGGAAAGAAGTATATACCGATACGCTCTTACAAAAACTCATTGAGCAAGGCTTAAAAAGTAACACTAACCTACAGCAGGCAAGACTACGCATAGAGCAAGCCGAGGCTACACTTAGAGCCTCAAAACTTGCCTTCCTTCCCTCAGTCGCTTTTACGCCTCAAGCAAACCTAGTTAATGTAACTAACTCTAATCTGATGAGTAAGAGTTACGAACTTCCGCTTACCGCTCAGTGGCAAGCTGACATCTTTGGTTCGCTACGCAATGCTAAGAAGCGCAATAGAGCTTTGGTGGAAGCAAGCACTAGCTACAAGCAAGCTATTGAAAGCCAACTAGTGGCATCTATCGCACGCTCATACTATGCGCTCGTGCTACTAGACGAACAGCTAAAAGTCAATGAAAAAACTGTCCTTATATGGCGTGAGAATGTGCGCACCATGCAGGCTCTTATGAACGCAGGAGCGTACAATGATGCTGGAGTATCTAGTGCAGAAGCTCAACTACATAATGTAGAAGCCTCTGTCGTGAGCCTCAAGCAACAAATCAGAGAAGCAGAAAATGCGATTGGGAGTATCCTTGGCACGGCTAATCCGCATATCGAGCGAGGAAGTCTTAGCTCATGGTCTTCGCTCAAACAGCTGACAATAGGGCTACCCGTACAACTGCTTAGCCAACGACCCGATGTAAGAAGAGCTGAAAATGTATTGGCATCATCATTCTATGCCGTAAACGAAGCTCGTGCAGCTATGTACCCTAATATCTCTATTTCGGGTAACCTCTCATCGAGTGGTATCTTCGGAGGAAACCTTGCTAATCCTGTGCTCAGCTTAATTGGCTCTTTGACTCAGCCTATATTTGCGCAAGGTCGTCTCTCGGCTAACCTTAAGATTGCCAAGAGTCAGTACCAAGAGAATTTGCTCAGCTTTGCTCAGACTATCGTTGATGCGGGTATTGAAGTCAATAATCACCTAAGCCAAGTACAGACCTACCACGAACTAGCAGGTATTTACCGCAAACGTACTGCCGCTGTTCGCCGTAGCGAGAAAGCGACACGACTATTACAAGAAAGTGGTAGCAGTACTTACCTCGAAGTCCTAACAGCTCAGCAGAATTTACTCACAGCAGAGCTACAAGAGCTAAGCAATAAGTACAATGAGATTGCCTCTACCATTGCACTCTATCAAGCACTAGGCGGAGGTTATAGCCGTTAA
>RBKG01000174.1 GCA_003640335.1 Porphyromonas sp. | reverse complement strand
ATTGCAGCCACTGCACGTGAATCTCAAAAAATCATCTCTGCACCGTTGCAGGATAATACTACCGGAACTCTATAATAAGGCAAAACTAGAGTTTTTGGACTACCACACGCTCGCTATGACACATATCGTTCATAAAATGAGTATCTTTGCAAACTAAAACACGATAATATTAAATTCATAAATGATAACAGTTACAGATCTCGCCATCCAATTCGGTAAACGAGTACTATTCCAAGACGTAAATCTTAAATTCACCCCAGGCAACTGCTACGGTATTATTGGGGCTAATGGTGCAGGTAAATCTACACTTCTAAGAGCTATCAGTGGCGTCATTGACCCAACTAAGGGTAGCATCAGCCTAGGTCCAGGCGAACGACTTTCAGTACTTAGTCAGGACCACTTTGCTTTTGACCAGTATACAGTTATGGATACTGTTCTTATGGGTCACAGCATCCTTTGGGCTATCATGGAAGAGAAGAATGCTCTTTACGCTAAGCCTGACTTCAATGATGAAGATGGTAATAGAGTAGCCGAACTTGAGGATAAGTTTGCAGAAATGGAAGGATGGAATGCTGAGAGCGATGCAGCTATGCTGCTCAGTGGTCTTGGCATCAAGGAAGACCTTCACTATAAACTCATGAGCGAATTGAGTGGTAAGGAGAAAGTGCGTGTTCTTCTTGCTCGCGCTCTTTACGGTAAGCCTGATAACCTACTTCTCGACGAGCCTACCAACGACCTTGACCTTGAAACTGTAGCTTGGCTTGAGCACTATCTCAGCGAATGCGAACAAACAGTTCTTGTAGTTAGTCACGACCGTCACTTCCTAGACTCAGTTTGTACACACACTGTAGATATTGACTTCGGTCGCGTACAGCAGTTTGCAGGTAACTACAGCTTCTGGTACGAAAGTAGCCAGCTAGCTCTTCGCCAGCAACAGCAACAAAATAAGAAAGCAGAAGAAAAGCGTAAAGAACTTGAAGAGTTTATCCGTCGTTTCTCTGCGAATGTGGCTAAGAGTAAGCAAACAACTAGCCGTAAGAAGATGCTTGAGAAGCTCAATGTCGAAGAGATTAAGGCTAGTAGCCGACGCTACCCAGGTATTATCTTCTCTCCAGATCGTGAACCAGGAAATAAAATCCTTGAAGTTAAGGGTCTTACAGCTCATGCCGATGATGGCACATTGCTATTCAAGGACGTTAATTTCAATGTCGAGAAAGACGATAAGATTGTTTTCATCGGTCGCGACCCTCGTGCTATGACAGCTCTATTCCAAATTATCAATGGAGAACAAAAAGCTGACGAAGGAACATACGAATGGGGACAAACTATCACTGAGGCTTATCTACCTCTAGATAACACTGAGTTCTTTAATACAGATATGAACCTAGTGGAATGGCTCTCTCAGTTTGCAGCAGATACTAATGAAGTTTACCTAAAGGGCTTCCTTGGACGTATGCTCTTCTCAGGCGAAGATATCCTTAAGAGTGCAAGTGTGCTTAGTGGGGGTGAGAAAATGCGCTGTATGATTAGCCGTATGATGATGAAGAACGCTAATACACTCGTGCTAGATAGCCCAACGAACCACCTTGACCTTGAAAGTATCCAAGCGTTCAACAATACGCTCAAGACATATAAGGGTAATGTCCTCTTTACTAGCCATGACCACGAGTTCATTCAGACAGTAGCTACTCGTATCATTGAGCTAACGCCTAAGGGTATCATTGATAAGATTATGGATTACGATGATTACATCAGTGACCCAATCGTACTAGAGCTCAGAGAAAAGCTCTACAACTAAGGCTTTTTAATACGCAAAATAAGGGCTACAACTCTCGGAGTTGTAGCCCTTATTACTTTATCTACTTATTTACGGTTCTGCTATATAACTATCGTTCGCCAGCAAAAGCCTCTAGCCAAGTAGCCAAGCGAGCGTCAGTTAAATCTGATTGATTAACATCATCTACGCATAGACCGATAAGCTTACCATCTTCTTCACTAGCAGTAGCATCGTAAGTATATTCTTCTGGAGCATAAGCACCAACAAACTTACAACCTGTACCAGCAAGACCTTCCTTAATCTTAGCAAGAGCTTCGCAGAAAGAGTCTGGATAGCTATCTGAGTCACCGCAACCAAAAAGAGCTACAGCCTTACCGCTAAGATTTTGAGAAGCAAGCTCAGGGAGGAAGCTTTCCCAATCATCTTGCAAATCACCAATACCCCAAGTAGAGCTACCGAGTAGGAGTACATCGAAAGATGCTGCATCTTCTGCACTTGCATTTGCGACATCGAAGCAATTAGCTTCTGCACCAACAGCCTTAGCAATCTTCTGAGCTAATTCTGAAGTGGTTCCTGTAGAAGAACCATAGAATATTCCAATCTTCTTCATAAACGTTTATTGAATGTTATAGAATTATGTACACGGCAAAGGTATAGTTAATCCCTTGTACTAAATATACCTAATATTAGGTATTTTATTTGCCGTGTATCTACACATTATATACTATTAGGTAGAAACGGCTATGATGCAACAAGTCCGCTACTTCATTCTTTGAACTTAGTAGCGGACTTGGAAAAACTATTATAAACAAAAAGAACTATCTGCTCTGACGCTTGCGCTCAGTCTCATCTAGAATGATTTTACGCATGCGCTGACTTTCTGGAGTAATTTCCACATATTCATCTGGCTTGATATACTCAAGAGCATCTTCTAGACTGAATATTACGGGAGGCGCAAGAGCGACCTTATCGTCACTACCAGAGGCACGCATATTAGTAAGCTTCTTACTCTTACATACATTAACGCCCAAATCACCTTCCTTACTATGCTCTCCAATAACCTGACCTGCGTACACTTCTTCTCCGGGAGAGATAAAGAAGCGACCACGGCTCTGCAAGTTATTGAGTGCATAAGCATAAGCAGTACCCGTTTCTAGGGCAATTATACTACCGTTATTGCGTCTATCAATATCTCCCTTCCATGGCTGATATTCAAGGAAACGGTGTGCCATAACAGCTTCACCGGCAGAAGCCGTAAGCACAGAGTTATTAAGTCCAATAATACCACGAGAAGGGATTGTAAACTCAAGGAAAGTACGGTCACCCTTCGTTTCCATCATAGTCATTTCCCCCTTACGACGTGTTACCATGTCAATAATCTTACTTGCGCTCTCCTCTGGGAGATTGACCATAAGCTGCTCTACTGGCTCACACTTAACGCCATCAATTTCGCGGATAATTACCTGAGGTTGTCCTACCTGAAGCTCATAACCCTCACGGCGCATAGTCTCGATAAGGACAGACAAGTGAAGTACGCCACGCCCATAAACAAGCCAGCTATCAGCAGTAGCACCAGCTTCTACGCGAAGAGCGAGATTGCGGTCAAGTTCCTTCTGTAGGCGATCGTGGATATGACGGCTCGTTACAAACTTACCTTCCTTACCAAAGAATGGAGAGTTGTTAATCGTAAAGAGCATGCTCATCGTTGGCTCATCGACAGCAATCGTTGGCAATGCTTCAGGAGCAGACGAATCGGCAACAGTTTCTCCGATTTCAAAGCCTTCAATACCAATCAAGGCACAGATATCACCAGAGCTTACGCTCTCAACCTTCGTACGACCTAGCCCCTCAAAGATATTTACTTCCTTGATGCGCATCTTAGTTTGTGCTCCATCATGCTTACACAAGACTACATCTTGCCCTTCCTTGAAAGTACCGCGATGCACACGCCCCACTGCGATACGTCCTACATAACTAGAGAAATCTAGTGATGTAATGAGCATCTGTGAAGGTCCGTCAATCTGTTCGGGTGCTGGGATTTCTTCTAGAATAGTATCTAGTAGCGTTGTAATATCAGAAGTTGGCTCCTTATAGTCAAGACTCATCCAACCTTGTTTAGCTGAGCCATAAATTGTCTTAAAGTTAAGCTGTTCTTCACTAGCACCTAAGCTAAACATCAGGTCAAAGACCATATCTTCCACCTCTGATGGACGGCAATTAGGCTTATCTACCTTATTGATAACCACAATAGGCTTTAATCCCATTTCAATAGCCTTCTGCAACACAAAACGCGTCTGAGGCATAGGACCTTCAAAAGCATCAACAAGGAGCAAGCATCCATCAGCTAGATTTAATACACGCTCTACCTCCCCACCGAAATCGGCGTGACCAGGAGTATCAATAATATTTATCTTGACGTCTTTATAGCGAATGCTGACATTCTTAGATAGGATTGTGATACCTCTTTCTCTCTCTAAATCATTATTATCTAGGTAGGTATCTACAGCGGCAGCCTTATCATCGCGAAAGAGCTTACCTGCTAGCAACATTTTGTCCACAAGAGTAGTCTTACCATGGTCTACGTGGGCAATAATGGCAATGTTTCTGATATTTTGCATCTGTCTTCTATTATTCTGAGTTGCAAAGATACTCATTCCCTAGCAGATAGCACACAGATATTCAGACCAAGAGTAAAGAAAAACTCCACAAACACTCTGTAATGGAGCATTTGTGGAGTTATACGAAACTAAGAAATTTAGCCTCTCAAGCGATAATTACTTACCCTTAGCGAGAGCACCACGAGCAGCACGTGTGAGCTTAACAGCACATACTACAGCGTTCTTAGCATTGATAACTTCTAGACCTTCGAAGCTAAGTGCACCAACTTGGATAGTCTTACCTAGACCAAGGTTAGTAACATCGATAAAGAGCTTCTCTGGAATTTCTGTGTAAATAGCCTTAACCTTAAGCTTACGCATTTCAAGAGCAAGCTTACCCCCAGCACGCACACCTTCTGCGTGACCTTGAAGCACTACAGGTACTTCTACAACTACTGGCTTCTGCTCGTCTACCTGAAGGAAATCAAGGTGAAGAATAGCATCTGTTACTGGGTGGAACTGGATATCCTTAAGTACAGCCTTCACTTCTTGTCCGTCGATGTTTAGCTCAACAACAAAAATCTCTGGGCTATAAATTAGGTTACGCACACCTTCTTGAGATACTACAATGTGCTTAACATCTGCACCACCATAAAGTACTGCAGGGATTTCAGCACCACCACGTAGTGCCTTTGCTGACTTCTTACCAAGGTCTTGGCGAAGATGTCCTTCTAGCTTAAATGACTTCATTTTCTGTTATAAATTAAAGTGTTACTCAAAATTAGTCTCGCTAATTTCCCATCACACGACACAGAATTACTTCACTGTCTGTATTGGAAGACTCCGATAACTGGCGACAAAGATACAAAATAAATACATATAAAAAGCTCTCCGACTCAAAAACAAGATTAAACATAGTAAATATACTCAGCATAGACTCATAGAAATAGTCATTATAGAGTCCATAAAATTGTAATTGCCTTATCTAAACTCAAAACCTCGGCGAGGTTTGTACAGACTACACGTGTAGTTTGTACAAACTTCAGCCGTAGTCTGCACAAACTACAGCTGAAGTTTGCAAATGAGTGTGCGTACTTAATGAAATGAGTGCGTGTACTCACCGAAATGTTTACGCGTAAGTACAAATGTATTTACGCGTACTTAATGACTTAAGTACGCGTATTTACAAAACTACTTGCACACATACATTTTGAGACCGCCCAAAGGTCTCATTTTGTACCGTCCCTTATCGGACCTTTAATAGAAAGCCATTTACCACAGGCTCAAAACTTAATATAGTTGCCTAAAAAAAGAAGTAAGTGTATCACTGAAATGCGATACACTCACTTTACTTATACAAACTTTCGCTAAGAAAGTCTGAGCATCTATTTATTCGTTAATCATGCTGAATAGTTCTTCGGCAGCAGCACGAGGACCTTCCTTAGTCTTTTCAGGAATAGCAAGTGAAGTATGAA
>RBKG01000045.1 GCA_003640335.1 Porphyromonas sp. | reverse complement strand
ATGGTCTGGAGTAGGACTATAACTCGATGGAAACCATCACTGAAGACCTATGAGAAAAGATAAAAGACAAGAGGAATAATAAAGCTAAATTCAATCAACAAAAGATTTTTTAATAATAAAAACAATGGAATATCAGAGTAAATAACTACATTTGCAGTTGTGCACTTTTGTTTGACAACGTACACCTATGTTGGATGATATTATCTATTGGACAGAATACTATCTAGCCCAAAGACAAGACCATTCTTTTCGAGGAGGGTGGCTCTCAGATACTCTATTTGTTATTACCCTCTGCTTGTTGTTTAACCTCCTGACCCTCTTTTATTGCGTTGAATTTTATCTAGGCTGGGATATTATACAACATATCCCTATAACTTCTAGGCGAGAATTTAGCTCATGGCTGTATGCGTCTCTTTTCTTTATCCCCGTCTTGTCTCTCTTATATTATAAGTACTTCCGAAAATGTCGTTGGAGGCCGTTTATTAAGAGCTATAGCCATAAATCATCTCGAGAGAAGATTGTTGGGAAAATCATATTTTGGAGTTATATGGCAGGAACCTGGGGGGGCTTCATTCTCTGCTTGTACTTCTTCAATCATTAGAAAGATCTTGAAAAAAGAGAGAAAGTTTAGACAACAAAATTATAGTAGTTCAATTAGCTGGGCAGAGTATTCTACTTAGTAATTCTAGTGATAATTTTAAGAAGGAACTTATTGCTATGGGATTCGTAAAAAAAGGGAAGTATTATGCGTTAGATTTACCTACAAAGGATATAACTCAACGGATAACTTTGATAAAAAAACTAATTGTATTAGAAGCCCTTTTTTCTAACGGAAAAGATTGGTCTCCCTCAGAATTAGTGGATTACTACAAAGAAATAGGATTAACTGATAGTAAATATCATAAGATCTCATGGAAAGGCAAAGATGATTTTTATATTGTGCTTAAATAAAATGAGACCATTGCGCAATTGTCTCCTATAGTACTATTTCTTCTTATTCAAACTTCATAGTAGAACTAGGCTTAATACTCGCAATAATACGAGTCGTCAGCAAGACTACTATAAGCAATGTCGCCACCACGCCTAAATTGACTGCAAGCCATACCCAAGCATCAAACACAACGGGGACACTATCCATATAATAATCTTCGGGATTAAGAGGTATCAGCTTAAACTGATATTGTAAGCCAATAAGGAGCAAAGCAAGAACATTCCCTAAAATAATTCCCAGCACTATGAACCTTAAGGCTATCCACGTAAACAACTGACGAATAAGCCTATTGCTTGCACCTAATGCCTTAAGAATTCCTATTTGTGCAGTCTTATCTAAGATGATAATGATAACACCCGAAATCATTGTAAAAGCTCCTATGATGAGCATGACTACAATCAAGAAAATCACATTAGAGTCAAGCATTGATAGCCATGAAAAAATATCTGGCATAAGCTCCTCCGCTGTACTTAAGCCATAGTTTTGAATAGGTGCAACTTGCTGTTGGCTAAGTTTGCTAATAGTAATAGAACTTAATTCTGTTGAGTTCAATCCATCTGCAGCGGTCAAGGCTATTCTATTGTATTGTCCCGCATTAATTCCTTTTATTTTTTGCAATACATCATGCGGACAAAGAGCAGGCATCTCACTCAGACCTGCACTTTGATAAATCCCAACTAGAGTAAATGCCCTAATTTTTATACGATTAGTGAGAAAGTATAATCGAACTTTATCTCCGACTTTGTAATCAAGCCTATTAGCAACAGCAGAAGGCAAAACTAGAGGAACGGAAGAGGTATCATATTGGGAAAAGTTTGGCAGTCTGCCTAAAAACAACTGTTGAGAGAAGAATGGATTATATCTATTCCCTTCAATGCCATAAAGCGGGATAGTCTTAAAGTCATCTTTCGTCTTCAAGAGAGCTATATCCTGCAGTAATGGAGAAACTGACTTGATTTCTGGCTGTCGCTCCAGATAATCAATGAGCTTAGGAGAGGCATCTATGTATTGCTGTGTACTCAGCCAATTTTCACCATAAGGATACAAACTGATATGCCCTGTTTGACTATAAGCAATAGAAGACACCTGACGCTTAAAGCCAAGTATAACCGAAAGTGATATAAGTATTACGAGGGTACTAATGACAATACCCGAGATACTTAGCCATAGGAGCTTATCTGTCCTATTTGAGCTCTTTCCCCGAGCTAATCTAGAAGCGATAAATAAGGCTGATACCATAAGGACTAAAGATGTTTATTATTGCGTCTAGCATCGATACCCAAGAAGATGAAAAGCATAAAACTAAATCCCCACAACGATGAACCGCCATAGCTGAAGAACGGAAGTGGTATCCCGATAACAGGCACTAAGCCCATGACCATACCCACATTAATGCTGAGATGGAATAAAAAAATAACGGCAACAGAATATCCATAGACACGTCCAAACTTAGTCGTTTGCCGTTCGGCAAGCGAGCATAAA
This sequence comes from Porphyromonas sp., assembly GCA_003640335.1. GTDB lineage: Bacteria > Bacteroidota > Bacteroidia > Bacteroidales > Porphyromonadaceae > Porphyromonas. Next base: position 3,389 of record RBKG01000045.1, on the reverse strand, counting down.
CGCAAAATGAAGATACTATAGCCAATAATTAACAGACTTGAACCTAAGAAACCCTGCTCCTCTCCAACTGTACAAAAGATAAAGTCCGTATCCTGCTCTGGGACATAATTGAGCTTAGTCTGTGTTCCTTCAAGGAAGCCTTTACCCCATAAGCCACCCGAACCAATGGCAATTTTAGATTGGTCTACATTGTAACCTTTACCTCGCACATCCTCCTCGATTCCCAAAGAGAGCTTAATGCGAACCTGCTGGTGTGGTTGCAGGATATTATCAAAAACATAATTTGTTGAAAAGAAGAAGCCTAGAGAACCCAAAGCAAATACCCCAATAAACAAATACTCGTACATAGCTTCTCCTGCCCATAAATAAATATAGTAGCAGGCTAGCAGAATTAGCAGAGCAAGTGCAACCCAAGCGAGATTAAAGCTCACTAAATAGGTGTTAATTATCCAAAGTATCAGTTGAGAGGCCAATAACCCTAAGCCTATAAACATGCTGTTTCTCTCCTGCCTACGACCATATACAGCCAGCATAATGAGAGAAAAGAGCATAATCATATTGCTCAAAAGGAAGAGTGCAGCATCTGTTTTCCCAAACCAAATAACCTCATCAAAGATTAGAGCTGAGATAAAATAAAGAACTGCAATACCTCCTAAACCAAGAAAAAGCCCCGTAAACCCTTCTCGATAAAGAGCTATAAAGAGAGCAAAGAAAACCAAAGCAGACCCCGTTTCACTCTGACCTATGATAAGTAAAACAGGGGTAAGTATGATAGCCATCACAATGAGGTAACTGCGCACGCTTTTGATTTCAAAGCCATACTTACTACATTGCCAAGCAAGAGTAAGTGCCGTCGCAACCTTTGTAAATTCAGCCGGTTGCAACCTTAAAGGACCTATAACAAGCCAAGAGCGAGAGCCTTTAATATCAGGAGCTACCACAATAGTGACCATACACAGCAGCAACATGAGCGCATAAAACAGCGGTGCCCCGGTTTCAAAAATATCGGAGTTTACCATCAACACGCCAAAGGCAATCAACAGACCTAGACCTATCCAAATAGCCTGCATAACAGGTCTACTACCGGGTGCAAGAAGTTCGTCTATCTTAAAATTGTATGTCGCACCACAAATAGAGAACCAACCAGCGATAAGCAGGCAGATATACATCCCGATTGTCCACCAATCAATAGAAGACCATAAAGAGTTATTTCTATTATACTGCATATCCAACTAGTTATTAGAGTAATATGATATTGAGCTAGCTGCCATTGCATTGGCTACAGACTGTCCTCCTCCCGAAAGCTTACCTTTACGCAAATAGTACTCCATCATAACGCGTCCCATAGGTACGCCATACTTAGCACCAAAGCCACCATTCTCTACGTAAACACTCACAGCTATACGAGGAGAGTGCCTTGGAGCGAAGCCAATAAACGCTGAGTGGTCATGCCCATGAGGGTTTTGAGCTGTACCAGTTTTACCGCACACTTCAAATTCTCCGGGAGCAAAGTTTGCAGCCCGACAAGTACCTGCCTTAACAGCCCTACTCATACCCTCCACAACATATTCCCAATTAGAAGACTTAATACCCGTTTGTTGCTTATTCGTATAAGCTGTATCAAGAGGGACTCCTGCAATTGCATGAATCACGTGAGGACGATGCCAATAACCACGATTAGCAATGATGGCTACAAGGTTAGCTATTTGCAACGGTGTCGCCAAGACCTCTCCTTGACCAATAGAAATAGAGATAATACTTGATGAATTCCACCTTCCCTTGTACACCTTATCATAGACTTTGCTATTCGGGATATAACCACGCTTCTCTCCCGGTAAATCAATTCCAGTCTTATAGCCATAACCTAGAGCTATGATATGATTCTTCCATGCTTCAAAAGCCTCTTGCACTGTACGATGCCTCTTCCTATCATCTAGTAAGAAATGCATACCCCAGCAATAGTAAGCATTACAAGAAGTTTCAAGTGAGTAAGTAAGATTAGGAGATGGAGCATGAGGGTGACACTTAGGACGTCCACGCAAGAGAGGATAACCTCTAAAACAAGAAAATCTTGTTTCGGGAGTTACAACTTTTTCTTCAAGAAAGATGGCGGCTTGCCCTGCTTTAAATGTTGACCCGGGAGGATATCCGCCCATAATAGCTCTATTCAGTAGAGGCTTACCCTCCCCCTGCTCTAGGAGCTTATACTGCTCTCCCTTGTCTTTACCGGCAAGTATTTCAGGGTCAAATGTAGGCGAAGTGACTAAAGCTAATACTTCTCCTGTCTCAGGCTCGATAGCGACAATAGCTCCACGCTTACCGCGCATCATACGTTCGCCAATAGCTTGAAGGCCGGAATCAATAGAAAGAGTTAAGTCTCGCCCATTAACCATAGGCGTATCATCAAGACCATTATTATACTTTCCCTTAATGCGACCTCGCGAATCTCTAAGTAGAATTTCTTGACCTTTTGTACCTCTAAGCAAACTATCATACCGACGCTCTACGCCAGATTTCCCAATGTAATCCCCTGCAGCTAAAGAACTATCACGCTCTAAATCAAGACTACTCGCTTCAGATAGATAACCAAGTATATGTGCAGCATGATGATATTCATAATGTCTTATCGTACGACTCTGCACACTAAAGCCAGTGTACTTATACAACTGCTCTTGCAACCTAGCGACTTCTCTAGGTTCCAAATGGCTCATCAAGATTTGGGGAGTATAAGGCGAATAACCTCTATTTATCTTACGGTCTTTGACTTTTTGCAAGCTTAATCTCAGTTCCTCTACACTGACAGATAACACACGAGCAAGGCTAAGGGTATCTAAATCTTTGGGAACCTCACTCATTGTCACCATTAGGTCATAAGCTGGCTTATTAGCAACAAGCAAGTTGCCATTACGGTCAAATATAATCCCTCTAGCCGGATAGATAGCTTTGTTATAATAAGCGTTGCGCTTAGCTCTTTCTTGATAATTAGGGCTAAGCACTTGTAAGTAGAAGAGACGAGCAATAAAAGTTACAGCGATGAAGGCAACAAAGAGTATCATCAAGAGTCTCCTCTGATAGTACTGATCATTAACCATGCTTATTGGGATAAATGCGGATGTTCAATGTATACAGCATAATCGCTGCAATCAAAAAGGATAGGGCTAGACCTGCGCCAAAATGAATAAGCGTATCGATTATACTTACGGTTATTGTGAATGATAAAAGATACATCAAGAGGTGATGCACACAGAATACCTCTAAAAGTAACGCAAATGCACCTCCTTCAATGACAGACGGAAGTGGTACTTGCTCTATCTTATCCTGCGCATTAGCAATTGTTTTAACTAGATAAGGACGAATAAAAGCCGTCAAGGTAAAGGCACTTGTATTTA